>CAZCXZ010000027.1:0-26408 GCA_964502705.1 Uncultured Candidatus Berkiella sp.
GCACACGTTGTATTTTGCAGATGACAGCATTGGATATCGGGCAGTGAATATGCAGCCGCTATCCGTGCCAGCGTTTGAACCCAAAGAAAGAACTTATTAATTAGGAATCAGCTATGCGCTTTTCAATCTATCGATTTGACCCTGAAAAAGACCAAGCACCTCGCATGCAAGATTATGAGTTCGATTTAGAAAAATCGGGCGCAGTCATGGTGTTAGACGCTTTGAAAATCATTAAAGCCGAGCAAGATGAGTCACTGGCATTTCGCCGTTCTTGCGGAGAAGGGGTTTGTGGTTCCGATGGTATGAACATTAATGGTAAGAATGGATTGGCATGCATTACGCCGATTCGTTCGCTTTCATCAGACACCATTGTGTTAAAACCTTTCCCCGGTATGCCGGTTATTCGCGATCTGATTGTGGATATGACGCAATTCTTCAATCAATATCAAAAAGCCAAACCGTTCCTTATTAATAATCAAGAACCGCCTGCTAAGGAGCGTTTGCAAAGTCCTGAAGAACGAGCGAAGTTAGATGGCTTGTATGAATGCATACTCTGCGGATGCTGCTCTAGCGCTTGTCCTTCTTATTGGTGGAATCCTGATAAGTTCATGGGACCTGCGGCTTTGTTACAGGCGACACGCTTTATTGTTGATAGCCGAGATACGCAAACACGTGAACGACTAACTGAGTTAGACGACGCATACAGTGTATTCCGTTGCCGTAGTATTATGAATTGCGTTGAAGTTTGTCCTAAAGGACTGAACCCAACGGAAGCTATCTCTGAAATTAGAACCCAAATGATGAATGAGGACGTTTAACGAACTCACCAAATGGGTCTGAATGTTGTATAATTCGTCTTCGAATTTTAGATTAATAGTAACAGTTGACTGAATTACTAATAATGGACTGATTGGGAACCACGGGTGTAAGGATAGGCAAGCTGGTAAGGTCCTTGTTGGAATTCACATGTTCCCTCGAACAATAGGGTGAAGGCCATGCAAGAAAATATCATGAATTCAATGTGGGAATCTTCCGCATTTGATGGCGGCAATTCCGCCTATCTAGAAAGTTTATACGAGCAGTATCTAAACAATCCCGCGGAACTCGCGCCACAATGGCGAGAGTATTTCGATAGCTTAGCAAAAGCGAATGGGGGCGTGAAAGATGTTTCGCACGCTGCCATTCAAGCCGAATTTGCGCATCTTGTTAAGTTAGGTGCCAATAGTTTTGCAAAGCCCGCGCAAAGCGTTACCCTTGAACACGAATTAAAGCAAATCCAGGTATTGCGTCTTATTAACGCCTACCGTTTGCAAGGCCATCTTCATGCGCAAATCGATCCCTTAGGGATGCGCGAAATGTTAGATGAAAATGCCTCTGAGTTATCGCTTGAAGAGCATGGCTTAGATACTAACGATATGTCAGTTGAATTCGATACCGAAACCTTTGTTGGCCCTAAGCAAATGCAATTAGGCGCATTGTATCGTGCATTGAACGACACCTACTGTGGATCAATTGGCACAGAATATATGCATATTCCTTCACCTGAAGAACGTGCTTGGATCCAACAGCGTGTCGAAGGCTCACGAGCGACACCGCAATTTTCACCTAAGATCAAAGAACAAATTTTAGAACGCTTAACAGCGGCCGAAGGTCTTGAGAAATATATTGGGGTTAAATACCCTGGCGCAAAACGCTTCTCATTAGAAGGCGGCGATGCCTTGATTCCTATGTTGGATGAGCTTATCCAACGCGCAGGTTCGCAAGGTGCTCGTGAATGTGTGATTGGTATGGCGCATCGTGGCCGATTAAACGTTTTAATTAACGTGCTAGGTAAAGATCCTCGCGAATTGTTTGATGAATTCGAAGGTCGTCATTCTTCCCATGTTGAATCAGGCGATGTGAAATATCACCAAGGTTTTTCTTCCGATGTGAAAACCCCAGGTGGCAACACCCACTTAGCATTAGCATTTAACCCATCCCATTTAGAAATTGTGACACCGGTTGTTGCAGGCTCGGTTAAAGCACGTCAAATTCGTGCAAAAGATGAAAATGCCAATAAAGTATTAGCGATTGCAATTCATGGTGATGCGTCATTTGCAGGCCAAGGCGTGGTTATGGAAACGCTGAACATGTCACAAACCCGTGGTTATGGCACAGGCGGTACTGTCCATATTGTTATCAATAACCAAGTGGGTTTTACCACCAGTAACCCGCACGATGCACGCTCAACACTCTATTGCACCGACGTTGCTAAAGTGATTTTAGCGCCTATTTTCCACGTGAACGCCGACGACCCAGAAGCGGTGATGTTGGTGACTGAGTGGATTTTAGATTACCGCATGAAATTTAATAAAGATGTGGTTGTTGATTTGGTTTGTTACCGTCGTCATGGTCATAATGAAGCGGATGATCCGTTTGCAACCCAACCAATGATGTATGGCAAAATAAAAAGCCATGCAACCGTAAGACAACTCTATGCTGAACAGCTGGTTAAAGAAAACATATTAACCAAGCAGCAAGCAGATGACATGGTGAAACGAAACCGTGAATCGCTCGATAAAGGCGCTTGTGTTGCTTCCAATGTGATTAAACAAGCAAGTGCTTCGCAAGTTGTTGATTGGGCTAAATTTGAATCAAAAGATTGGCGTGAAAAAGTAAACACGTCATTGTCTGCTGACAAAATTAAATCGTTGTCGCATAAATTATTGAAAATGCCGAATGATTTTTCAATGCACCCACGTGTAGCGAAAATCTACGAAGAAAGAGAAAAAATGTCGACCGGTGAAACACCTATTGATTGGGGTTTTGCTGAAACCATGGCGTATGCAGGATTGCTTGACGAAGGATACTCAGTGCGTATCTCCGGCCAAGATTGTGGACGTGGTACGTTCTTCCATAGACACGCAGTATTACATGACCAAAAATCGGGTAAGGTTTATACCCCGTTAAAGCATATTTCACCTGAAGATAAACGTTTTACCGTTATTGATTCGTTATTGTCTGAAGAAGCGGTATTAGGCTTTGAATATGGTTACTCAACCACCGATCCTAATGCGTTAGTGATTTGGGAAGCGCAATTTGGTGACTTCGCCAACGGCGCGCAAGTCGTTATCGACCAATTCATCAGTTCTGGCGAGCAAAAATGGGGGCGCTTATGTAACCTCGTTATGCTTTTACCACATGGTTATGAAGGCCAAGGCCCAGAGCATTCTTCAGCACGCTTAGAGCGCTTTTTACAATTATGTGCTCAACATAACATTCAAGTATGTGTGCCAAGTAATGCAGCCCAAGCCTCCCATATGTTACGTCGTCAGATGATGAGAAAAATTCGCAAGCCACTCGTTGTGATGTCGCCGAAGAGTTTATTGCGTCATAAATTAGCAAGTTGTGACTTGAATGACTTAACGAATGGCAGCTTCCAAGTGGTTATTCCTGAAACACAAAACATAGATGCGCAAAAAGTCACGAAAGTGGTGATGTGTAGTGGTAAAGTTTATTACGACTTGGTGACCAAGCGTGATGAATTGAAAAAGACCAATATTGCCATCTTACGTGTTGAGCAGTTGTATCCGTTCCCTGAGCCTGAGCTAAAAGCAGAGTTGCAACGTTATCCGAACGCAAAAGATATCGTGTGGTGCCAAGAAGAGCCTAAAAATCAAGGCGCATGGTTCCCAACTCAGCACCATTTCCGGGCTTGCATGAGTGCGTCACAGACGTTGTCATTCGCTGGTAGAGATGCTTCTGCGTCACCTGCTGTGGGCTATACATCAGCGCATAACGAACAGCAAGAAGCGCTCGTTAACGACGCATTGAAATAATATTTTATTGATTTAAGGATTGGTTATGTCGATTGAAATCAAAGTGCCTGTTTTGCCAGAATCGGTTGCTGACGCAACGATTGCCACCTGGCATAAAAAAGTTGGTGAAATGATCGAACAAGATGAAAATTTAGTCGATATTGAAACTGACAAAGTGGTTTTAGAAGTGGTTGCGCCAGAAAGCGGCATGCTTGAAAAAATCATTAGAAATTCAGGTGATACCGTATTGGCAGAAGAAGTGATAGCGGTGTTTAAACCGGTTAAAGCAGGTACTGCACCTGAAGCAAAACCGGCTGCTGCAGCACAAGCCGCATCAGCACCTGCTAAAGTAGCTGCACCGACTGCAGGTCCCGCTGCACGACGCGCTATGGCTGAAAATGATGTGCAAGCAGAAAGCATTACAGGCAGTGGTAAAGGTGGACGCATTACCACTGAAGATGTTGCTAAATCAGGCAAAACATCAGCGCCAGCAACCTCAGCTGCACCTGTGCAAATGACAATACAAGCTGGTGAACGTATTGAAAAACGTGTACCGATGACACGCTTGCGTACCCGAATTGCAGAAAGATTGTTAAGTGCGCAGCAAAATGCAGCTATTTTAACAACCTTCAATGAAATCAATATGCAGCCAGTAATGGATCTGCGTGCTCGTTACAAAGATCAGTTTGAGAAAAAACATGGTGTTAAATTAGGCTTCATGTCTTTCTTCACCAAAGCGGCGATCGAAGCATTGAAGCGCTTCCCCGTTGTGAATGCCTCAATCGATGGTAAAGATATTGTTTACCATGGCTACTTTGATATTGGTATCGCTGTATCTAGCCCACGTGGGTTAGTGGTGCCGGTGGTGCGTGATGCCGATAACATGAGCTTGGCGCAAATTGAGAAAGCGATTAACGATTTAGGCGTAAAAGCCAAAGACGGCACCTTAGGGATCGACGAGATCACGGGTGGTACGTTTACAATTTCAAATGGTGGTGTTTTTGGATCATTACTCTCGACACCGATTTTGAATCCCCCGCAAACCGGTATTTTAGGGATGCATAAAATAGAGCAACGCGCCGTGGTAGAGAACAATCAAATTGTGATCCGCCCGATGATGTATGTGGCTTTTTCTTACGATCATCGATTAATTGATGGTGCGGAGTCAGTAAGATTTTTAGTCACAATTAAAGAGTTGTTGGAAGATCCAGCGAGACTCTTGCTCGATATTTAAGACATGATTTTTTTTTAATTGAAAGTGGTGAACAATGAATTTACATGAATACCAAGCGAAACGCCTCTTTGCTGATTTTGGCTTGCCAGTCCCTAAAGGGGTTGTGGCACGTTCCAGCGAAGAAGCAGTCAATGCGATAGCAACTTTAGGCACAGAGAACGTTGTGGTTAAAGCACAAGTTCATGCCGGTGGCCGTGGTAAAGCCGGTGGCGTTAAACTGGTTAAAGGCCGTGATGAGCTTGCCGAATTTGCAAGAAAAGTGCTGTTCACAAATCTGGTAACATACCAAACAGATGAAAACGGTCAGCCAGTAAATGAATTACTGATTGAAGAAATCAGTCAAATTAAACAAGAACTCTATTTAGGTGCCGTGTTAGACAGAGCAACGAGCCGCGTTATCATTATGGCTTCCACCGAAGGTGGGGTTGAAATTGAAACTGTTGCGCATGATACCCCTGAGAAAATTGTTAAAATCACCGTTGATCCTTTGTTAGGCGTTTTGCCTTATCAATGTCGTGAATTAGGTTTTCAATTAGGGCTTGACCTTGAACTCATCAAACAATTTACCACCATCGTTACTGGCGTTGGCAAAATGTTTGTTGAATGCGATTTAACCATGCTTGAAATCAATCCTTTGATCATTACTAAAGATGGTCGAATTGTTTGTTTAGATGGCAAAGTGAACATTGATGATAATGCTTTATATCGTCATCCTAAACTCAATGAATTGCGTGATCCACGTCAAGAAGATGAACGTGAAATCCGTGCCAGAGAATGGGAACTTAACTACATTCCGTTAGATGGCAATATTGGCTGCATGGTCAATGGTGCGGGTCTTGCAATGGCAACCATGGACTTAATTAAATTACATGGTGGCGACCCAGCGAACTTCTTAGACGTTGGTGGTGGCGCGACGAAAGAACGTGTTTGTGAAGCATTCAAAATCATTTTATCTGATAAGAATGTAAAAGGCGTATTAGTTAACATTTTCGGTGGTATTGTTCGTTGCGATTTAATTGCAGAAGGTATTCTCGGTGCTGTAGCAGAAGTGGGTATTACCATACCTGTTGTTGTGCGTCTTGAAGGTAACCGTGCCGCCGAGGCAAGCGAAGTGTTTAAGAAGAGCACATTGAATATTATTGCTGCGAATGATTTAACCCAAGCAGCGAAAACAATTGTAGATGCAGTTAAGGTGGCAAAATGAGCGTACTGATAGATAAAAATACCAAGGTCATTTGCCAAGGTTTTACTGGCCGACAAGGCACATTTCATTCCGAACAAGCGATTGCTTATGGCACTAAAATGGTGGGCGGTGTTACCCCCGGCAAAGGCGGTCAAAAGCATTTAAACTTGCCTGTTTTTAATACTGTGCGTGATGCAGTTAAAGATACCGGCGCAACGGTGAGCGTAATTTACGTTCCTGCGGCGTATTGCAAAGATTCAATTATTGAAGCTTATGATGCTGGTATTGAATTAATCGTCTGTATTACTGAAGGTATTCCAGCATTAGATATGTTAGATGTAATGGTTACCCTACGCGGTACCGGTACACGTTTAATTGGTCCTAATTGCCCCGGTATTATCACCCCAGGTCAATGCAAAATTGGCATTATGCCAGGTGACATTCATTTACCAGGTAAAGTGGGTATTGTGTCACGTTCAGGTACCTTAACCTATGAAGCGGTTAAACAAACCACCGATTTAGGTTTTGGTCAAAGCACCTGTATCGGTATTGGTGGCGACCCAATTCCTGGAACGACTTTCATCGATGCATTAGCGTTATTTGAACAAGACCCACAAACAGAAGTGATTGTGATGGTCGGTGAGATTGGTGGTTCTGCAGAAGAAGAAGCTGCGCAATACATTCATGATCATGTAACCAAGCCGGTTGTTTCTTACATCGCAGGCGTAACCGCACCTAAAGGCAAACGTATGGGCCATGCAGGCGCGATTATTGCTGGTGGTAAAGGAACGGCTGAAGAGAAATACCAGGCTTTAGAAAAAGCGGGCGTTAAAACAGTTAAGTCTCCTGCTGATATTGGTAAAGGCGTTCAAGCAGTTCTTGCTAAATAACCTTTTTCATTCGCCTACCTTTGAAGTCACCTGCATCAAGCAGGTGACTCTCTTCAAATCACAACGTTTGTCAGAACACTTGATTTAAATTATTTCTTTTTCTGTTGTCAGGGATTTTGATACACTCTGTTCGCAGTTCAATCATGGTTGGTTGATGAAGTAAAAGGAGATAATTATGAGCTTACAGGGTGCACAAAAATCATCGTCAGAAGAAATCGAAGAAGTGGGTAATACACTCCAACTTCCTGATGATTTAGAGAGTCCAGAATTTAAAATTCCCCAAACCCAGCATGAACTAGCCTCACAAGACGAAGGCGAAAAATCAGCAAGTCTTCATTTGTCAGAAAATGATGAACAAGATGTAGACGAAGACGAAGAGAATGAATCTGATCATTCTGCGTCTCACAGCGCGTCGGCATCACCTGCTGAAAGTAGTGATGAAGAAGAGGTTGATGAAGAAATTGAAGTGGCGGTAGAAACGAAAGAGACACCCGCAGCTGAAATTAATCTTTTAGCGCCAACCGCTCTTGAAGTGGCGGCTGTTAGCATTCCTGAAGAAATCAAGCCTGTAGTTGAAGCAAAAGAAGAAGTCGTGCTTGAACAAACGACGCCAAGAGGCAAAGTGGCGCCAGTTGTTGTTGAGCCACAAGTAGAAGAAAAAGCTGACGCAGCGCATGATGAACCAGCTACTCCAAGAGGCAAAGTTGCTCCTAAGATTGCAGCGATCATCGAAGCGCTTGAAGGTAAAATCGCTGAGAGTGCGGTTAAGTCAGAAGATGTTTCTCTATTAGGTGGCAATGTTAAAGCGTTGGTTACTCACTATAACAAAGTTCGATCGAGTAAAGATGTGAAAAACACCGAAGAACAGCCAGCAGCAGTTGTTACCGCTTCTATCGCGGCAGAAACTGATAAATCTGCAGCACGTTTGAGTAAATAAGTGAATATTGTCGTGCCAGCAGCGCTGCTGGCACGATAGTGTTTATTGTCTAATAATTTCTAAAACTTTTTCCGCTACGACTTACGCCATATGGCATATTCGCAATTTCTGCGGTGTTTAGTTTAGGCAATTGCTGCGTTACTACTTTTGGTTCACCCAGTAGCCTGTTGACAAGAGGGAATTTGCGAAGAAAACTGACCGGCTCTGCACAAGTAACGGAAGTTTCAAACATCTCGGCGCGTGTTCCTTCAAGAATTGGCGCATTACCGAACTCATTTTCATACTCTTGATCAAGTTCTTCGTCTTCGCTATCAGATTCTTCAGGCATATAGTCACTGTCCAACTCGTCTCTTATCGATGAGATAAAAGAATAAACAGGAAAATCTGCTTTCGCTTGAAGCGCGAAAAACAGTCCTGCGAGCCCTAATGTTAACGGCGAGATCACGCCTTGTGAAAAGACAATCGCGGCGCCTAAGGATAATGAGCCTTCAAAACCCCATGCTTTAAGCCTCTCGATCATTGGAACTTTCATTCTGCCACCATCTATATAATAAGTTAGTTTGCAAATTATACGTCCGGATGGCGTTAAAACAATGCCAAGCAGGCTATTTGTGACCAATGGCCAATATGACTAGATGGTAGGAAAGTTTAAGCGACGTTTTCTTCTTCGGTTAGGGCTTTGATTTTCAGTGCGTGGATCTCATGGGGAATATAAGTTTGTAATTGTGCATACACGAGTTGATGTCTTTTGACGGCCGATAACCCGGAAAATTGGCTGCTAACGATAATGACCGAGAAGTGACTAGCGCCACTTTTAGCGCCTTCATGGCCAAGATGAAGATGACTTTCATCAATGATGGTGAGGGAGCTGGGGGCTAGTGCTTGCAGCTTTTCTTCGATCCAGGCTTTACGAACTTCATGTAGCGTCATGGTTTTTACTTATGTTTTTTTTTCAGCAGCTTCATTTTGATCCATATACCGTGAGATTAAAATGCCTTGCACGCCAGCAAATAGTAACGTCAATATCAGTGTGCCAAACAGTTTAAAATTGACCCAGGTATTCGTGTCAAAATTGTAAACCACAAATAGGTTTAAAAAGCCCATGATGATGAAAAATCCGCACCAAGTCATATTTAAAGTTGACCAAGCTTTTGCGGGCAATTCGAGGTTTTTTTCCAACATTTTTTGCACGAGGTTCTTTTTACTGACAAATGCGGCAATCGCAAAAGTTGCCCCTAACACCCAGTAAACGGCAGTGGGCTTCCATTTAATGAAGAGCTCGTTTTTCAACAATAATGTGGCGCCACCTAATACAACGACCATACCCAGCGTAATGAGCTGCATCATTTCAGGTTTTTTGCCACGAATAACCGTTGCTGCGACTTGCGCTAAAACAGCGACGATTGCCACCATGGTTGCGGCAAAAATGCCATAGATTTTGTAAGCAACGAAAAATAAGATGATAGGCAATAAGTCGTAAAATAAATGCATGCAGCCCTCAAAGGTCGAAATAGAGTCCCTTAGGGACAATATACTAAAGTGGATAAATAGTAGCAAAAAAGCATACTCAAGACCCATAAGGTAAACATTAGTGAACTAACATAGATTGGTTGAAACATTAAGCGTAAGAAGGCACGCTGAGTGGTAGGTTTGGTTTGAAAAAACATAAAGACGAGCAACCCGGTCAGCATTAAGGTCATTAATGCCGCAAGGGCGTCGGTACTATGGCCCCCAAGAGGGGGAAGAGGCTCAAAAAACATGGTTATACACTTCGGTGATAATTAATCTGCTGTAGGGGACGGCCTCTGTGCCGTCCCGGGCCGACACAGTGGTCGGCCCCTACTACTGCTTGAATCTATTTTTATATATAGTTGGCATACTACCTACTTAAGGACGCTGAGTCAAAGAGACAGCGACGCGCAATTAGCTTACAATTCCACAATCTGCTAACTTTAATCGTATTTTTAAACTTTATTAAGGCATAACTGTGGCTGTCAGCGGTTCTAAAAATGATTTCCAACGTGTCATTTCAGGTATGCGACCAACTGGTGCGTTACACCTTGGTCACTATCATGGCGTGTTAACCAATTGGGTTAAGTTGCAATATGAATATGAATGCTTATTTTTCGTCGCCGATTGGCACGCATTAACCACGCATTATGAAGACACTTACTCGATTGAATCGCATGTTTGGGAAACCATTATTGACTGGTTAGCCTGTGGTATTAATCCAGGTTCTTGCCGAATTTTTATTCAATCCCGGATTCCAGAACATGCAGAATTGCACTTACTGTTATCCATGATTACACCGCTGGGTTGGTTGGAGCGCGTTCCTACCTATAAAGATCAGCAAGAGAAACTAAAAGAACGTGATCTGGCTACTTATGGTTTCTTAGGATACCCCTTATTACAAACTGCCGATGTACTCGCTTATAAAGCAGGTTACGTTCCGGTAGGGGAAGATCAAGTATCGCACTTAGAGCTATCCCGAGAAGTTGCAAGACGCTTTAATCACCTTTACGGCAAAGAGCCAGGGTATGAAGAAAAGGTCGAAATCGCTATCAATAAATTAGGCAAGAAAAACGCTAAAATTTACCTTGAATGTCTAAGACAGTTTCAAGAAACCGGCATCACGGAAGCCTTAGAGCGTGGGCAAGCGATGGTGTTTGCACAAGGCAATTTATCGTTAAGTGAGCGTGAACGTTTATATGGTCACTTAGAAGGATCGGGCAAAATTATTCTCCCTGAGCCACAAGCCTTATTGACGCAAAATTCAAAATTGCCTGGTTTAGACGGACAAAAGATGTCTAAATCTTATAACAACACCATTGCGATCCGCGAACTGCCTGAAAACATCGAGAAAAAAATCAAGGTCATGCCTACAGACCCTGCACGTGTCAGGCGAAACGATGTTGGTAACCCAGAAAAATGCCCAGTCTGGGCACTACATAAGGTATACTCGGATACCTCAGTAAAAGAGTGGGTACAAAAAGGGTGTACTACCGCAGGTATTGGTTGTCTTGAGTGTAAAAAAGCGTTATCCGATGCCATTATTGAGCAACAGCAACCTATTTTAGCTCGTGCAGAAGAGTATAAAAACAACCCACGCTTAGTGAAAGAAATTGTTCGTGAAGGTTGTGAAGCTGCGCGTGACATTGCTAGAGAAACACTTGAAGAGGTAAGAGAAGTCATAGGCTTACCCCACCGTGATAGATAAAGCGAGATTCAATGACTGACGTTTTGGAACCAGAAGTAGAACAAGCACAACCACAAGCACAAGAAGCACAAGAAGTGCAAGAGGCAGAAGCTTCTCCTTTTATCGCACGCGTTAATGGCGTTGGTTTAACCAAATTACCGGATGATCTTTATATTCCGCCAGATGCACTCGAGGTATTCTTAGATGCATTTGCAGGCCCTCTTGATCTGTTGCTTTATCTTATTCGTAAGCAGAACTTTGATATTTTAAATATTCCGATTGCTGCGATTACGCATCAATATATGGAATATGTTGATCTCATGAAAGACATGAAATTAGAGTTGGCAGCAGAATACTTAGTGATGGCTGCAATGTTAGCTGAGATCAAATCGAGAATGTTGTTGCCTCGTTCTGAAGATGCACCTGAGGAAGAAGATCCTCGTGCAGAATTAGTCAGACGTTTGCAAGAATATGAACGCTTTAAAATTGTTGCAGAACAAATTGAAGAATTACCTCGTTTAGGTAGAGATACTTTTGGCGGAAGTGCTGATGTGCCAAAAGTAACGTTTGCACCCAGTGCCCCCGATATTGATTTGTCGGAATTATTAGGCGCGTTTTTAGATATTTTAAAACGTTCCGAATTATTAGCGACACATAAGGTGGAACGTGAAGCTCTCTCTGTACGTGAACGTATGAGCTCGTTGTTAGAGCTCGTTCATAGCCGACGTTTTATTTCATTTTATGACTGCTTCCTCATTAGTGAAGGACGTCTTGGTGTCGTCGTAAGCTTTATCGCGATGTTGGAGCTGTTACGTTTAGGTGCCATTGATATTGTGCAATCAGAGCCTTTTGGCCCCATTCATATAAAGGTGGTTGACCATGAAGAAACAAGTGAAGAAGTCAGAGAACAAATCAGTGAAGAAGTCTCAGAAGAAGTCACAGCAGGATCAAGTGAAGGATCTGCAGATGGATTTAGAGATAAATTCACAGCTAGGTCCAGAGACGGAGCCTATGGAGGCATCGCCGTCGATACAAGCCGACAACTCGATGAATTCAAAGGAAGCGTCTACGACCGAGACGACGGAATTGACGGAAACCACGGAAACGACGGATCCTGAAAAATCCGCTAAGCGTTATTCTAAACCCATGAACGAGCTGATCCCCATCGTTGAAGGGGCATTGTTTGCCGCTAAAGGGCCGTTATCAGCACAAGATATTGCTAAAATATTTGATGAAGAAGAAAAGCCTGCCTTAGCAGAAATTCGCAAAGCCATGGAGCTTTTGCAAAAAGGTTATGAGAAAAGAGGCATTCGTTTAGTAGAAGTGGCCTCGGGTTTTCGCTTTCAAGTAGCCGATCATGTGGCGCCGTATATTGCCCGTTCGGTAGAAGAAAGACCTGCACGTTATTCACGAGCACTATTAGAAACCTTGGCGTTAATTGCTTATCGTCAACCGATTACCCGCGGAGAAATCGAAGATATCCGTGGTGTGGTGGTGAGTACCAATATTATTAAGACACTCGATGAACAAGAATGGATCCGCGTTGTCGGTTATAAGGATGTTCCTGGGAAACCGGCCTTATATGCCACAACCAAAGCATTCTTAGATCATTTTGGTTTAAAAAGCTTAGAAGAATTGCCACCGTTGTCTGAATTGAAGCCGATTGAAACCATTGATTTAGCAGATGAAGCTTCAATGGATCTTCCTGAAATCACGGCATCGACTGAAGAAGCTGAACCGTTAAGCGAAATCGATGCGCAAGCACAAGCTGCCGCCATTGCCAATGCGGCAATCGAAGCTGCTATGAATGCGGTAGAGGCTGAGAAAAATGCTGTTGATGAAGACGATGTCGATGAAGACGATGTCGATGAAGACGATGATATCGACGTAGATGACGAAGATGAAGACGAAGACGAAGATGAAGATGAAGATGAAAATGAGGATGAAGATGAAGATGAAGATGAAGATGAAGATGAAGATGAAGACTTAGACGAAGACGATACCGATGATTTTGGTGCAACCGAAGATGATTTTGGTTTGGGTATCGAAGAACTAGACGATATTGAAGAATTAGACGATATCGAAGATAAGTCTGATTTGAAAGAAGAAGCGTTACTTGAAGAAGATGAAGAAGAAACTGAAACGCTGTCTTCTATTTTAGATGAGCTTGAAAATTCTGATCTAGATAACGAATAAAACGTAGCATAAATTCAAATTGGAAAGAGTATTGATGACTAGTAGTAGCAAACCCAGACGCCCTACCACCCCTAAAAGACGCATTATAGCGGCAGATGAAGAGTGGTCAACGGATAAGAATAATCCTGGTGGTAAGGCAAAGGTTAAGCCTACCAAAAAAGCGCGCATTAGAAGCGCAACCAGTAGCAATGCGCGCTTAAGAAGCGGCATTCCGTTAAAGCGTCCTCGTAAAGATGTCAAAGCCGAAAAAGCAAAGCGTAAGGCAGCGCCCATTAATGAAGAGCCAACACGCATTCAAAAATTTATTGCTAATGCAGGTATTGCTTCAAGACGTACCGTTGAAGAATGGATCAAAGCTGGCAAAGTGATGGTCAATGGGGTGGTTGCAACACTAGGTCAAAGTGTTATTGCGACCGACAATATAACCGTAGATGGCAAAAAGCTTTACTTAAAAGGTTTTGCTGCTGATGAAACACGTGTGTTGCTTTACCATAAACCGGAAGGTGAATTATGTTCTGCGCGAAGTGAAAAGGGCAAACCAACGGTTTTCGATAGTTTGCCTAAACCACGTGGCAGTAAATGGGTGATGGTGGGGCGTTTAGACATTAACACCAGTGGTCTGTTATTGCTTACCAACAACGGTATGCTTGCACATCATTTAATGCATCCTTCTTTTGCGCAAGAACGTCAATATGCGGTACGAGTGCTAGGTAAAGTCACCGAAGAAATTTTAGAGAACCTCAAAACCGGTGTACGCCTTGATGATGGTATTCATGCATTTAAGTCCATTCAATTTGGTGGTGGTACGGGTGCGAATCAATGGTATAGCGTTACCTTAACAGAAGGTAAATACCGTGAAGTGCGTCGTCTATGGGAATCACAAGGTTGCAAAGTAAGCCGTTTGATCCGCACGCAATATGGTCCTTTTGTTTTGCCGAATGGATTGCGTAAAGGTAAATATTTTGAATTACCGGAAAAAGAAGTGGCTGAGCTACTCCAAGAGTTCGGAATTTAACTTCGATGTAACTACGACTATAAAACCATTCTAGATACCAGCAGATCTTAATCACAGCATCAAGATCTGCTGATCTAAAGTGTAACCCTCTGAATTATCAACTGTTTAATATATGAACTATTAGATGCAAAACCAGTCTTAATTACATAAGGTAATAACTGGAGTGTCTGTCATGCCGAATCCACCAATAAAAAATCCCACCATCGAAAACGTTAAAAAATACCTCCATGAGAATGAGGATGTGCGTGTCATTGTCATGGATATTGATGATACAACGCTTGGTGCACGTATACGTGCAAATGGCACGGAGGAATTTTACGTTTTAAACGAAAAAGCATTAGCTAATTCACTTAAAGGTCATGTGTTGGTATTTGCTACCGATGGCCTCTCAGACGAAAAAACCAAAGTACTCGCTAATTTTGCAAAAAAACATGAATTATTGTTTTGCCCTGAATTAATGCGCTCTAATGCAGAACTTAGCCAAGCAAGAAAGGCTGCAGAGTTTCTCGGTCGTCGAGGTGGTGCTGTTTACCCAATTACTGTGCCTGCACCAAAAGCTGAATTTGCCGATTCAAAAGAAGACTTTACGCTCACAATGGCAGTTCAAGATGGTTATGATGAGGCGGTGACACTGGATACACCGATTAAGTGCACATTGAGTTCACCAAACCATTTACATGAAATTGAATTTGTGGTGCCGTTAAATAATTTAGTGCAAGGAAAAGCATTTCATTTTCCATTGCTTTATCAAAAACTGGGTATCATGCCAAAAACAGCAAACCCGGAACATGTTCGTGCGCACAAAGGGAATGAAATGGTTACACGCCAAGTGGACTACTATGACGACAAAATGGGATTTGTTGAACAAGCAGCGCCTTTTGTTGATGGAACACACCATACATGCGTTGCTGCGTCTATTCGTGATAAATCCAACATCAATAAAAGCTTTAGTAAACAACTGAGTGCATTAGATAACGTGGTGAATAAAGGCAAAATAGCCGCAGAAGATGTGTTCGTACTTTGGTCAGCAATAGGTGATGTTAAGGAAGGATTACCTATTGAATTTCTTAATGATAATGCATTCTTATTAAATGCATTTGAAAAATTAGATGCAGCCATTTTAGCCCTTCTTGAACCTAATGACCAATCAAGCTTTCGTACCTTCATGTCATTATTCAGAGACAGACAACAACTGTCACCTGATGAAAAGAAAAAACTTGATGACTTAGGTATGAACGGGCAAAAGCGTTTAAAAATAAATCCTTTAAGTAAAGAAGGTATTCAAAGGGTATTTCAAGATCAGCAGGTTATACAACGTTTGCATGAATTAAAAGCCGCTTTTACGCAATTTACTCAAAACGGTAACGAGCATGCGCAAAAATATGCAGATGGCTATTTAGAATCGTTGCCGGTTGAACAACCAAAGAAAAAATCCGCTTTTAGTAATGTTAGAAGTAAATTTTCAAAGAAACCAAAAATACAAGCTGAAGAGAAAGTTGCGCAAAGTTCAAATATTCGCTTGCCAGGTGGCTCTCAGATTGTGGTAGGGAACATGGTCGAAAAGCTTGAAGGTAAAATGATTGTTGATCCCGCTAATGCTAAGACAATGGATGGTAATGGTGGTGTGTCAGGTGCTATTAAAGCGTATTACGAGAAAAATGGTAAACTTAAGGAGTATGAAGCAGATATCCATAAAGTAAAACCCACAAATGGCTTTGTATGTCCTAACGGCGAAGTGCGATTTACGAACACAGCCGGTATCGACATTGTACACACTTCAGTGCCTGATTTGCGTGAAAAGGAAAATCGCGTTAAAGGCACGAAACACGAAGCCACCGATGAAGCGAAACAAAAGATGTTTGATGCCTATTATCATGCATTTGAATATGCCCATCTTCATCAAGTCGAGCATGCTAAATCGTTAGATTGCCCGCTGTTAGGTGCTGGTATTTTTGAATGGCCTCCACAAGTATCAGCTGAAATAGCAGGTCGCGCACTACAAGCCTTTCGAACGGCTTATGCTGATGGATTACAGATCAATATTTGTATGCGACCAACTGATTTCAACGAAAAATTTACTCAGCAAAGTCTTGTAACTGCCCTTCAAAGCGGTATAGAAAATCAAGCGACCCAACCATTGACACCTTCTGGAATGTCGCAATTTGAGATAAAAGATTACATGGATATGCGCCGACAGCTCTCAGCGGTATCAATAGAGGCCTTACAGCAACATTATAATCAGTATGTCGCAGCGGGTAGAGTTAAAAGTCCCAATGATGCGTTACTTATCGAAATGTTAAAAGAAGGCTTTTCTAAAATTACTGATGGAGGAAAGCGGATTGATGCTCGCAGAGATCCACTCATGGCTTTTGCATTAATTAGTACACTTAAAAACCAATGTGACACAGAAGGTAATCAACAAGGTTCACCGGCTTTTATAAAAATGTGTAACGATTATCAAGACAAAATAGCAGTCTTGATTGAACCTGAAATGTTAAAAAGGTATGCCAAAGACAAGAAATATATTGCATCATTGTATGACATATTAAATATGCCAACCGTGCCCAATACTCAGCCATCTGCTCCGCCGTTTACTCAGTCCGAAGTAAATTTGCAAGATCAACCACCTAGACCATCAGCTCCACTGCAATCAGAAGCAAATTTGCTATCTCCACCGCCTAGACCTTCAATATCACCTAACCAAGAGCAATCAATCAATCGGCCACGTAATTTACAATATTCACAGATGTTACCAAGGCAAGGCTCTCTTTCAAATATTACTGCCCCTCAGCCTGAACGCAATTATCCTGATCTTGCCGGTTTAAACCTTCCCATAGATCAGCCGTCGATTGAAAAATCACCTATTCAGGCAACGATACAAAGTCTTCGAAAGGGACTTGAAGCAGTGAATGTTAAAGACTCAGTAAGCGATACATCGCGTGAGATCATCGAGTCTTTAATTGGCGAGTTAGAAAGGCTTGATAAGGGGGGGGAGAATATTAACAAAAAGACCGAGCTTGCAGATGCTTTGCTTAAAAAAGCAGAGGGTGAGGCCATAATGAAAAATGGGGGTGAGGCTGCAGCAAACATCATTCATGCGATATCAGAGCCTAAACCAACTCAACCAGAAAATTCGAGATCATTAAAACGTTAATAAACCGTAAAACGTGTAATATCTCCTCTTCAAATCATCAGACTGGATGGAACTAATTACTGTTTCATCCAGTCGAAACAATAA
The DNA here is from genome assembly GCA_964502705.1 of Uncultured Candidatus Berkiella sp. GTDB lineage: Bacteria > Pseudomonadota > Gammaproteobacteria > Berkiellales > Berkiellaceae > Berkiella. The sequence continues at coordinate 17,687 of CAZCXZ010000027.1, forward strand.
GTTTGATTTAGGCCATTTAATTTCCTTTGCTGGAGCAGCATATGCCCAAGCCAACCAAGCGAATCCACCCGAAGCTAAAAGACGACGACAGTCATAGGCAGGGATACTTGCTTGGTCAAAAAGCGAATAACTATGTACGTCAGCTGCAACTAGAACATGCCATTTCGCAAATTCATCAGGGGAAAAAAGCCAAACCATTAACCAACCAATTACTTCTTCCTGGAAAGCAACACCCTGATTTAACATGGCCAGTTTATATTGGTGAAAAGGGTGAAGCGATAGCGATTTATACCGAAGGAAAATTGGGCAGAGGCGCTTATGGTGGCGTTTTTGTTGGTGTGAATCTGGATACCGGTGAGCCACGTGCAGTTAAAATTCAATTTCCCAAAAATGATCTTGACCTCGGTAACATTCGAGATGAAGAATCCGTTCTGGCGACATTAGGTCGATTTGGTGATCGTTTTGAAATTAAGGACTCCGATATTGCTGTCGACTTTGTAGAAAACGACCATCTAAAAAGAATACAAGGTTTATCTAACCCCTTCGTGGTACTAAAGCTGCTTTGTGAAGCCGACTTTAAAAAATTAATTGCGAGCGGAGAACCTGGCAAATTGGTTGATTCCTTGTTTGAAAATATTACATCCATTTACAGCCAAGATTTTGCACGTTTTAAAATTGAATTTCTAGCAAATGGTGGTGAGCGATTTATCGATAAAGAGTTGGGGATGGATCCTGTGTTGTTTTTAAAAAATATGGATTTGGCTGATTTTAAAAAATTCATGACCGATTATTATGAGTATTTTGTTGCTGATTTAACTGAAGATATCGAAAATATTAATGAGTTTATAGAGATTGGTTCTCAAGATTTAGCTTGGGGCGTCAATTTAGTTGATTATAAAGAACAAGAATATTCCGATCTGGAAAAATTAGATGTTGCTATTAAAGTGTTAGAGAAAATTGATGAACTACATCAATTTCAAAGTACGGATGTGCCTCATGGACTTGTACATCGTGATATCAAATCCGCAAACATCATGTGGGATGAGGCTACCCAAACACCTACCATAGTTGATATGGGCTTTACACGCCCGATGGATGCTAACCACCAATTAGTTGATAAAAAACTACGGGGAACGCCATGTGCGATTGCTCCAGAGGCCATTATTGCACTCGCCAATCATCAATCGCCTGTTTATAGTGCTAAAACAGATATGTATGCTGCTGGTGTCGTGCTGTTAGAACTCTATTCAAATAATCAGGTTGAAATTCCTTTTCAACAAGAAGAAGGTTATGAAATGGGGGCTTATGAGCAAGCATTGGAAATTAAGAAAAGCATCAGTGGAAATCCTTCTTATTCAGGGCTTCCTCCGGTATTAGAAAAAGCGGCTACCGATGTATTGCAACAAGATGTTGAGGACCCATTAAAATCGATTTATGCAACCATCAAGAGAATGATTGAAGTCAATCCCAATCAACGTGCAACCTTTAGCGAAGCCATTCAAGCGCTTAAACAAGTGAGAGCGGAATTTACTCAAAACGCGACGGTAGTGCCAACCTCACCTCCACAGCCCTCGCGGTCGAATTCACAAATGTCACCGGTACCGCCGTTGCCAGATGAATATAAAGAGAAAAAGAATTTACTGGATGATGCCATTCAACAAATAAGAGATTTAGCCCAACAAATTCAGGATGAGCCCGAAGCAAAAAGAGCGGGTAGCCGCAAAGCGCTTTTGAGTCGAGCGCCAACGCCCAAAATGGCAGCCATTAGTGAAATAAACCATGTGTTGCGTCAATTTGTTGCGTTGCGCACTCAGGATGAGATCACAGATCATCAAATTCAAAAATTAATAACAAACTTTGTCGCCAAATCAAAACTGACAAGCCTGCATAAAGAGCAATTACTTGCAATACAAACGGATCTTCAATCGGCAATCAAAGAGCCAAATAAAGAAAATCGAAGTGATAAATCATTGAAATGATAGGTAGTTACAACTGCACTATCTGATTCTTACCATTATTTTTAGCTGCATATAACGCGCTGTCCATTCTTTGAAATAACGATTCATAAGTATCAGCTTGCTTAAAATGCGCTAATCCGATACTCACCGTAACGTGAATAGGTTTTTGTTCAAATAAGAACTCATGATGTTCAACTTGTTGCCGAATGCGCTCAGCAACTTGGAATGCACCGGCTACAGAACTTTGGCTTAATAGTAAGATAAATTCGTCACCGGCATAACGAAATGCATAATCAGAATGTCTTTGTTGTTGTCTTAAAAGTTGTCCCATTTCACGCAAAATGGCGTCGCCAGCTAAATGTCCTTTTGAATCATTAATTTGTTTAAAGTCATCGATATCCAGTATCAATAAGGTAAATGCGCTTTGGTGGCGTTCAGCCATCGCCATTTCTCTGCGAATGGTTTGATCAAATAAAGAGCGATTACCTAACTGGGTTAATGGGCAAGTCACTGAATGGATCACCACTTCATGATAAGAGATTGCGTTACGCAAAGGATAAATCAATTGCGAGAGTGCATTTTCAATTTTCTGACGTTCATCGTCAGAAAAAACACTGGATTTTGTAAACTTGATTTCACCCAGCGCATCATCATGGTGCGCTAATGAAAATTCTGCTGCAAACGGTTGTTCGGTGCCAATCGCGAGACGGTGGCTGGTTTGTGGATTGGTAAACTGAAAATGATGATAGCCAACTTGTGCTTGCAGTACTTGGTGAAAGCGTTTCAACAAGTCATAAACATCCAAGGTGGTCTGTAAAACCTGTCCGAGCGCAACGGGCTCGGACGCATAATCTTGCGCGACAATAATATGGGGCTGAAGCGGTGCTTGGCCCATAGAACACATCCTGTGTGGCGAAAAGCTTTACCTTATTATAGTAAAGCTTCTTCCATTTGAGCGGGAGCCGTTAAAGAGAAGATTTTGCCTCTGATTGCCGCCGCTTCTGGGCTGAGCAAATGAACATAATAAGGCATCAAATCTTCGGGGGCAGTAAAAGTGGCGGGATCAATCGCAGGATAAGCGTTAAGGCGCAAAGCGGTGCGTACAATGCCAGGGTTCACGCAATTCACTCGAATGCCTGTATTATTTTCCAGTTCTTCGTGCCAGGTTTTAGCAAGGGCTGCTATCCCATGTTTACTTGCAGCATAAGCACCCCAATAGGCTTTGGCTTCGTGTGCTTCTTGTGCACCGGTAAACAAAATGGAAGCATTGGCACTTTTTCTTAGTAAAGGCAGCAGTGCCTGTGTTAATAAAAAAGGCACATTCAGATTGAGCTGGATCACTTCAATCCATTTGGCAGGTGGCATCAACTCAAGTGGGGTAATGGGGCCTGTGATCGCGGCATTGTGTACAACGGCATCTAGACGACCAAACATTTGTTCAATGCTTTGGGCTAATTCAGCTGCATTATTGGGATCTAATCGCAAGAGATTTAAAGGATGCAGTGCGGGTTCTGGATAACCATTGCTGGTGATTTCATCGTAAACGCTTTCAAGGTTTTTTAAGGTTTTACTTATCAGAATGGTGGTTGCACCATGCTTTGCAGCGGCAACAGCCAATGCACGACCAATACCTTTACCTGCGCCAGTGATTAAGATCACTTGATCTTGTAAACAATGGGGGGACAACTTATCCATGAACAGTCACCTTTTCGTTAATGAGTTTTTGTAAGGCGCGAAATCGTTGTTTTTCTTCGAGATGACTGCGCCAAGCCAACCACCATTTTCTCAAAGGGGTTAAGCTGAATCGCTGATTCAATACATCAAAATTGGCATTTTCGATTTCATCTAAAAGGGCCATATAGATTTTGGCTAGATGCAGCAGACTTGCTACTTTAAAACGATCGATTTCGGGTAAAGCAGCGAGGGCTTTCTCATAAAGTGTTCTTGCGCGATTTGCTTGACGATATAATAAAGACGCAATGAGATCTTGGGGCGTGTGATGTGATATCAAGGTTTGTTCGTTAATTTGAAAGAAAGCCAAATCGTCTTTTGCAAATAACATCTGATTTTGGCTCAAGTCTTTACCAAAATAACGGATCCTATCAATCAGCTCTAAAATACCCCCGAGCTCTACGGCGAAGGCGCTAGTTTCTGGGTGAGTCGCTTTCATTACACGCGTCATCAGTAAGATCTTCAATCCTCCCATTTGGCGGCAATCAAGGTGTACCTCCTCCCATGTGTCCCAACGTTTTTGATTCAATCTTGTCAGGGCGACAGCCAAGTACTGCTCGAAATAGGCTTCACTTAAATCGTAAGTATCGATAATGGGCAGTAATTGTTTGCTTAACGGGTGCTGGGGAATGCGCTGAAAGGTTCGTGCGATTTCTTCGCGCCACCAGCTAAGCTTTGCTGTTGCCACGGATTGTTCAAGGCTATTACCCATCAATCCGCTGATTTCTTGGAAAAATGCCGTTAAGCCATAACAGGCTTCTTGAACGCTAGGAGAGGCAAAAAGCAAAGCATAATAAAGGCTTTGGCCTCGTGAAAAAGCATTCGTTGTTAAGGGTATTTGGTTCATGGGGTGGAGTATAAAACGAAGCGGCTGCTGTAGGAACCTCTGGAGGAAACATTTGTTATTGAACTAAATATTTCCTCTGTTGGCTATTTGTAAACGTTAGACTGCTGTAGATGATTCTAAACTAACGGGTTGTGATAAGGGTACTTCTTGGCTTACTTGGTGGTACTGCTCCAACTCTAAACGTAACTCTTGTCGGATTTGTTGCCAACGCAAATGTAACAAGGCCATTTGTAGGGACAGACCTTGCTCGCCTTTTTTTATTCTGAGCTCAGACATTCGAACCTCTCTGCTTCCTTGCGAAAAAACCACTTCCTAAACTTCCGTTTTGTTTGAACCTTCGGTGCCCACTAACTGTCCAACACGTTCAAGCTCAACAGTGTGTATTTTGAGACATGAATGCATGATCGGTAGAGAGAAGAACACTGAAAGGCTTGTGCGAGATATCTCTATGCTTGGTGAGATGAAACCGCAAAATGATAAGAAGCAGTATAGTAGAGGTCGGAGGGAATTCAAGGAAAGGGAATTCTGATATTTGAAGTTTCGGACTATACCACGGGCCCAATCAGTTTTTCAATCTCAAGAGCGTTAGAGATGTAACAATCGGCCTGCCATGTGAGCGCATTTTCTGAGGGCGGAATATAGCCGTAGTTGGCAATAGCGCAGCGCATGCCGGCGCGATGGCTCGCTTCTTGATCGGTTTTGGCATCGCCCACATACCAACAATATTTTGGATTGACGCTGAGTTGTTCACAGGCTAGGAACAATTGGTCCGGATCGGGCTTTTGCGTTTTGAGGGTGTCACCCGCTACGACGCAACCTGCTTTTTGGAGTGGTGGAAATTTTTCTAACAAGGGGAATGTAAAGCAAGCAGGCTTATTGGTTACGATACCCCAAGGTAATTCGAGGGCTTGTAAACGTTCAAGCAACTTAATGATCCCGGGAAAGAAATGGGTTTGAAAGCCAATATTTTTGGCATACAAGTCCAAAAACCGATTTTTAATGTCGAAAAAATTTACATCATGTTCAGTGATTTGAAATCCAAATTCCACCATCCCTTTGGCACCATAAGAGACGGTGCTACGCAGGGAGGCTTCTGATACGGGCGGCTTTCCAGCTTCTGTCAACAATAGATTAAGGCAATAGGTAAACTCAGGCGCAGTATCCAGCAGCGTGCCATCGAGATCGAACAATATGGCTTCAACAGGTGTACTCATCCTAGGCATCCTTTTGTAAGTGCATCAAATAATTGACGGATACATCGTTTGACAAACTAAAACGGCGGGTTAGCGCATTAAAGCTAATGCCCTTCATTGATTGTAGACGTAAGTTTTGACTAGCCGCCCATTGGCTGAGCTCACTGGGACGAATAAATTGGTCATAGTCATGTGTGCCTTTAGGCAACATTCTTAACACATACTCAGCGCCAATAATGGCAAACAAGAAGGCCTTGGGCGTACGGTTTAAGGTCGATAAGAATAATTCACCGCCCGGTTTCAAAAGCGTGTAGCAAGCTTCTAATACTGAAATGGGGGAGGGGACGTGCTCTAACATTTCCATACAGGTAATGACATCAAACTGGCCAGGGTGCTGGGTCGCAAAATGCTCAGCGGTTGCGCCGATATAAGTCGGGGGATGGGTTAACCCCACATCGATGGCATGGGCGCGAGCTACCGCTAACACCTCAGTTGATTGATCTAACCCGGTTACCTTGGCACTAAAGTTGCTGAGGGCTTCGGTAAGGATACCCCCGCCACACCCTAAATCGAGGATCGATTTGTGCTGAAGATTGGTACGAGATTGGATAAAACTGAGCCGAAGGGGGTTAATCTCATGCAAGGGTTTGCAAGGACCCGTGGGATCCCACCAATAGGCGGCCATATCATCAAATTTTTGGATTTCTAATGGATTAACATTCATCAACGACACTTCCCAATTTACCTTCGGGGGTGAGTATATCATAGGGGGTAGTTTGTCGGGGAATCGGTGAGTTTAGAACTGCATTATGGTACACTCCTTGTTCTTAATTGATATATAAACTTCGTTCGTTTTAGGTTAAAGTTTATCAGCTAACAAAGGAGCCATTGTCCGTGACAGAGCTCGCAAAAGAAGTCCATCCGGTCAATATTGAAGACGAACTTAAACAGTCGTATCTTGATTACGCTATGAGCGTGATTGTCGGGCGTGCATTGCCTGACGTTCGAGATGGTCTAAAACCCGTGCATCGACGCGTCCTATTTGCCATGTCAGAACTTGGCAACGAATGGAACAAGCCCTATAAAAAATCGGCGCGTGTCGTTGGTGACGTAATCGGTAAATACCACCCGCATGGTGATACCGCTGTTTATGACACAATCGTTCGAATGGCACAGCCATTCTCAATGCGCTACCTCTTAGTTGATGGTCAAGGTAACTTCGGTTCCGTCGACGGCGATTCGGCCGCTGCAATGCGATATACCGAAGTGCGTATGTCCAAATTTGCGCATGAATTATTAAAAGATCTTGATAAAGAAACCGTCGATTTCGTCCCTAACTACGACGAAACCGAGTTCGCGCCTTCCGTATTACCCACACGGGTACCTAACTTGCTCGTCAATGGTACATCAGGTATCGCGGTCGGTATGGCCACTAATATTCCTCCGCATAACTTGCGTGAAGTGATTTCAGGTTGTTTGGCCTTAATTGAAAACCCTGATATTACGATTGATGAATTGCTTCATCATATTCCAGGCCCCGATTTCCCAACTCGTGCAATGATCAATGGTCGCTCAGGCATTATCGATGCTTATCGCACAGGTCGTGGTCGTATTTATGTACGCGCTAGAACCGAAATCGAAGAAAACGATAATCGACAATCTATTATCATCACCGAATTACCCTATCAAGTTAACAAAGCAAAATTGGTTGAGAAAATCGCTGAGCTGGTTAAAGACAAGAAAATTGAAGGGATTTCGAATTTACGTGATGAATCCGATAAAGACGGTATGCGCGTCGTTATTGAATTAAAACGCAACGAAGTCGCAGAAGTGATTTTAAACAACCTTTATGCACAAACACCGATGCAAAGCGTGTTTGGTATCAACATGGTTGCCCTCGTCGATAACCAACCGCGTACATTGAACTTAAAGCAAATCATTGAATGCTTTATTCGTCACCGCCGCGTGGTCGTGAATCGTCGTACTACTTACGAATTACGCAAAGCGCGTGAAAGAGCACACATATTAGAAGGTTGGAGCGTTGCTCTGGCGAATGTCGATGAAATTATTCAATTGATTAAAGCTTCTAAAACACCACATGAAGCGAAAGATCATTTAGTCGCTAAAGCTTGGCCTCCTGGAACCGTCAGTGCTATGTTGGCGCAGACCGGTGCGGATGCTTGTAAGCCAGAAAATACCCCGCCTGAATTAGGGTTGCAATCTGATGGCTATCACTTATCTGAAGTGCAAGCACAAGCCATTTTAGACTTGAAATTACAACGTCTAACGGGCTTAGAACAAGACAAAATCTTTAAAGAATATGAAGATATCTTAAAAGAAATTGCGGCTTTAATCGAAATTTTGGTTAATCCACATCGTTTAATGGAAGTGATCAAGCAAGAATTAGTTGAATCACGCGATCAATTTGGTGACGATCGTCGTACCGAAATTATCGCGACCATGCAAGATTTATCGAACGAAGATCTGATTACCGAAGAAGTGCGTGTGGTGACGTTATCCCATCAAGGATATGTAAAAACTCAACCACTTGATGCCTATGCTGCACAACACCGTGGTGGTAGAGGCAAGGCGGCAACACAAGTGAAAGACGAAGATTATGTCGATCAATTGTTGGTTGCGAATACGCATGACACTATTCTGTGCTTCTCTAGCAAAGGTAAAGTGTATTGGTTAAAAGTGTATCAATTACCTTTAGGTTCACGAAATTCACGTGGTAAACCGATTGTTAACTTGATCCCTTATTTAGAACCTAATGAAAGAATTAGTGCGATTTTACCGCTGCGTGAATACACCGATACCCACTCTGTTGTTATGGCAACGGCGTTTGGTGTAATCAAGAAAGTGAATATTTCTGAATTCTCACGTCCAAGAAGCTCCGGCATTATTGCAGTCGATCTTGATGAAGGCGATCAATTAGTTGGTGCTGAAACGACTGACGGCGATCGCGATATCATGTTGTTTACCGATGCAGG
>CAZCXZ010000027.1:26418-34248 GCA_964502705.1 Uncultured Candidatus Berkiella sp.
GGTAAAGCGGTACGCTTCCATGAATCAACCGTACGTAGCATGGGCCGTGTTGCGCGAGGCGTACGTGGCGTGAAAATGCAAGAAGGTCAGCGCGTCATTTCTTTAATCGTGGTGAAAAGCGATTGCACTATTTTAGTTGCGACCGAAAATGGCTTTGGTAAACGTACCCAAGTCAGTGATTTCCCTGTGAAAGGTCGCGGCGGCCAAGGCGTGATTGCCATTCAAACCACTGAACGAAATGGTAATGTTATTGGTGCGGTGCAAGTGGAAGACAACGACGAAACCATGTTGATCACCGATGGTGGTACCTTAGTGCGTACTCGCGTCGATGAAATTTCGGTAGTTGGTCGTAACACGCAAGGTGTCACATTAATCCAACTCAGTAACGAAGAAAAACTGGTTGGCTTGCAGCGTATTCTGGAAGTTGAAGCGAAGAAAGGCACAAGCTTTGATGAAGAAAGTGACGATAGTGATATCGATGCTGATGCCGCTGATGATGCTCCAAACACGGATGTTGAAGAAAATGGCGACAATGAATAGTTCAAACACTATTTACAATTTTGGTGCAGGACCGGCGTGCTTACCAAAGCCGGTCTTAGAAAAAATTCGTGAAGACATTCCCAACTGGTATGAGGGAATGTCTATCATGGAGTTAAGCCATCGCCTCAATGTGGTGATGGAATTAACAGCCAAAATTGAAGCTAATTTACGCTCGCTCCTTGCCATTCCTGACGATTTTGCGGTGCTCTTTATGCACGGGGGCGCAAGAACGCAATTTAGCGCTATCCCTTTAAATTTGCTGAATGGTGGCAGTGCGGATTACATTATTACAGGCACGTGGTCTAATCTTGCCTTTAAAGATGCGAATGCTTATTGCAAAGCACACTGTGTCGCCACAACTGAAGTAAACCAATTCACACAAGTGCCGAGTGTAGAGTCGATGTCTTTTTCAGAAGATGCGGCTTATGTTCATTACACGGATAATGAAACCATTCACGGTGTGGAATTTACCCATTTACCGCCCACTCAGAAACCCCTGGTGAGCGATATGACCTCAAATATCCTCACAAAATCAATCGATTTTTCTCGTTATGGTTTAGTTTATGCCAGCGCGCAGAAAAATTTAGGGATTGCTGGGATCACGGTTGTGATCGTAAGAAAAGACTTGCTGGGTAAAGCACATGCTTATACGCCACCCACCTTAAATTATGATCTTTGCTACCAACAACACTCTATGTACAACACGCCACCGGTTTTTAGTTGGTATGTATTAGGCCTGGTGTTGGATTGGACAAAAGCTGAGGGTGGTTGCGAAGCTTTTGCTAAAGAAGCCAAAGAGAAATCATCATTACTTTATAATGTAATTGATAGTAGTGATTTTTATACTAACCCCGTTGCTGTTGACGCCCGTTCACGCATCAACGTGCCGTTTCGTTTGAAATCTGATGCGCTTGAAAACGAATTTTTATCGCAAGCAGCGCAAAATGGATTATCGCAACTTAAAGGTCATAAATCCGTGGGTGGTTGTCGAGCGAGCCTCTATAACGCCATGCCATTAAAAGGTGCACAAGCCTTAGCAGATTTTATGCGCCATTTTGAAAAAACCAAAGGCTAAACGCCAATCATGATGATAGTTGCTTTCCCGAGTGGCACCTTACAGGGTGAAGTATCCATTCCGGGCGATAAGTCCATTTCTCATCGTGCACTCATCCTTGGCGCACTTGCTAAAGGATCATCAACTATTCACGGTTTCTTATTCGGTGAAGATTGTTTAGCAACCTTAAAAGCGTTGCAGCAGTTAGGCGTTACGATTACGCAACACAATGACTTGCTACAGATTGAGGGGCAGGGCTTGCATGCATTTCGTGCACCAAATTCGCCATTAGATTGTGGGAATTCTGGAACCAGTATGCGATTATTGGCCGGCATATTAAGCGCTCAACCCTTTTCAAGCACCTTAATTGGCGATCGCTCGCTCATGAAACGCCCGATGGCGCGGATCGTAACGCCATTACAAACAATGGGAGCGAATATTCAGGGGCAGGTTGAAAATCAGCAAATCCTTCCACCACTCACGATTAATTCTTGCCAAGGCTTGAATGGCATTCAGTACGAGATGCCGGTTGCCAGTGCTCAAGTGAAATCGTGCATTTTGCTTGCAGGCCTTTATGCAAAAGGTGAAACGGTGATTGTTGAAAAAGAAGCAAGCCGCGATCACACCGAAAGAATGTTAGCGTATTTTGGGGCTTCCATTACGCGCAATAATCACACGATAACGTTAGACCCGATTAAAAAACTGATTGGCAAAACGATTTCAATACCAGGAGATATGTCATCAGCCGCATTTTTTATTGCAGGTGCCAGCATGACAGAAGGCGCGCATGTTCTTTTGAAGGGCATTGGTATTAATGAGACGCGCATGGGCATCTGTCATATTTTACGGGCAATGGGAGCAAAGATTGTTTTCCATAATGAACGCCTGATGGGCAATGAACCGGTTGCTGATATTGAAGTAAAAGGCACAACGTTGCAGGGGATTGCAGTGCCCAAAGCATGGGTGGTGAGCGCGATTGATGAATTTCCGGTGTTATTTGTTGTTGCAGCCAATGCGGTGGGTGAAACCCGTTTTGAGGGTCTAGAGGAACTGCGCCACAAAGAAACCGATAGAATCGCGGCGATGGCACGCGGCCTGCAAAAATTGGGCGTAGCTCTTGCCATCTTGCCTGATGGGATTATCATACGAGGCAGCAAAATTAGGGGTGGCTTTGTCGAAAGCGAGGGAGACCATCGGATAGCGATGGCTTTTGCGATTGCTTCGATGAAAGCAGATACGCCCATTACGATTAGGGACACAGCGTCAATTGCCACATCTTTCCCTTCATTTTGTCACATAGCCAATCAATTAGGCTTAAGACTTCACTATCACTCAGAGGAATAGTTGTCATGAATACCAAAGTACCTGTTATCACCGTCGATGGACCGAGTGGTGGAGGTAAGGGCACATTGAGCCTGATGCTAGCGAAAAAATTAGGCTGGCACTTTTTAGACAGCGGAGCGCTTTACCGAGTCTTGGCCCTAGCTGCCGTGCGCCATAGCGTGGCATTTGATAATCACGAAGCACTTGCCGTTTTGGCAGGTCATTTAGACGTGGTATTTAAGCATGAGCCACAGGAAATTTTGCTTGAGGGACAAATCGTGACCCTCGCCATCCGTACGGAAGAATGTGGTAGTGGCGCATCGCAAGTTGCCGCTGTGCCTGCTGTGCGAACCGCTCTTTTAGAAAGGCAGCGAGCTTTTTTAGAAGCGCCTGGTTTAGTGGCAGATGGCAGAGATATGGGAACCGTTATTTTCCCTGAAGCAGATTTGAAAATCTTTTTAGAAGCATCCCCCCTTGAAAGAGCAAAACGCCGACAAGCGCAGTTGAAACAACAGGGTATAGATGTTAGCCTTGATGGTCTTTTTGCCGAGATAGAAAAGCGTGATGCCAGGGATAAGCAGCGAAGCGTTTCGCCGCTCATACCAGCACATGATGCCATCGTTCTAGACACCACACAAATGCCGATTAATGCGGTATTTGATGCTGTTATGGTGTATGTGAACGAACGTATTTTGGCTCAAGTATGACTTTAGCGCGAAAGAAAATGTTTTCTTTCGTTTTTTTAAACCCTTTGACTTGATACTTAGTTTATTAACTTAATAAATTGAGAATCAAAGGACTTATTGTATGAATGCAACCTCAACCGCAGCACCCGCTGAAAGTTTTGCGCAACTCCTAGAAGAAAATCTTTCTCAAATGGCGATGGACCCAGGCTCCATATTTGATGGTCTTATTTTAAAAATTAACCATGAAAAAGGGTTAGTGACCATCGATACACCTTTCAAATCGGAAGGCTATGTTCGCTTAGAAGAATTCTTAGACAAAGACGGACAATTAGAAATTGCCGTTGGTGACAGAATCCCCGTTGCTTTAGAAGCAATCGAAGATGGATATGGCGAAACACGCCTTTCAAGACAAAAAGCAAAACGCCAAGAAGCTTGGAAAGTGCTGGATAAAGCATTCCAAGAAAGCAAAGTGGTTAAAGGTATCATCTACGGTAAAGTCAAAGGTGGTTTCACCGTTGATATTAATTCCATTCGTGCGTTCTTGCCTGGTTCATTAGTTGATGTTCGCCCAGTACGCGACATGAGCCAATTGGAAGGTAAAGAGCTCGAATTCAAAGTTATTAAATTAGACCAAAAGAGAAACAACGTTGTTGTTTCACGTCGTGCAGTTGTTGAATCAGAAAACACCCAAGAACGCGATACCTTGTTAGATGGCCTCCAAGAAGGTCAAGTAATCACCGGTGTGGTTAAAAATCTCACCGATTACGGCGCATTCGTTGATTTGGGCGGCGTTGATGGTTTATTACATATCACCGATATCGCGTGGAAACGTGTTAAGCACCCAAGCGAAGTATTAACCGTTGGTCAAGAATTACAAGTTAAAGTATTACGCTTCGATCGCGAACGTATGCGTGTTTCATTAGGCTTGAAACAACTTGGCGAAGATCCATGGGTAGGTGTTGCACGTCGTTACCCAGAAGGTACCCGTGTTTCAGGTCGCATTACCAACATCGCTGACTACGGTTGCTTTGTTGAATTAGAAGCAGGTATCGAAGGTTTGGTACACGTTTCTGAAATGGATTGGACCAATCGTAACATCCATCCTTCCAAGATCGTTTCACCTGGTGAAGAAGTTGAAGTTATGGTTCTTGATATCGACGAAGAACGTCGTCGTATCTCCCTTGGCCTCAAACAATGCAAAGCTTCCCCATGGGATGCATTTGCTGCGACCCATAACAAAGGTGACAAGATCGTTGGTAAGATCAAATCGATTACCGATTTTGGTATCTTCATTGGCCTCGACGGCGGCATTGATGGTTTAGTTCACTTATCCGATATTTCTTGGAACACCCCAGGTGAAGAAGCTGTTCAAAGCTACAAGAAAGGCGATGAAGTTGAAGCGATCGTATTGTCTGTTGATCCTGAACGTGAACGTATTTCACTCGGTATCAAACAATTATTGGCTGATCCCTACTCAAACTACTTAGCTGAACATGCTAAGGGTACCGTGATCACCGGTAAAGTAATCGAAGTTGATGCTAAAGGCGCGAAAGTTCTGCTTGCTGATGGCGTTGAAGGTTACTTACGTGCTTCAGAATTATCACGTGATCGCGTTGAAGATGCGCGTTCTATTTTAACGGTTGGTGAAGATGTCGAAGCTAAATTTGTTGGCGTCGATCGTAAAAATCGCACCATCTTGTTATCAGTGAAAGCCAAAGATTCACAAGATGAAGCTGACGCTTTACGTGATTATTCTAAGCCTGATCAAGGCGCAACTACTTTGGGCGACTTGCTCAAAGAGCACATGCGCGATAAAGACGAAGAATAATAAGAAGTTGAATAACTTCAAATAAAAAGAAACGGTGTCGAACGCATGTTCACACCGTTTTTTTTTGTTTAGAATCGATAGGGATATTTCATTAAAGGAACGGATGGGACATTATGCGAATACTCAGCGTGTTGTTAACCCTCCTACTCATTATTGTAGGGATAGCTTTTGCCGCATTAAATGCTAAAGCCATTGAGATCAATTACCTCATTGGAAAATCAGAGATGCCCTTAGCGGTGATTCTGCTGATTTCATTTATCTGCGGGATCGTGATAAGCATGCTGTTGTTAGGCGTGAGCCTTATCAAATTGAAGGCCAAGAATAAGTGGTTGGAAAATAAAGTAAAACGAAACCCAACGCCATAAGGTAATTCTTAAGGACATCCGCGTTCGATATGTTAGAACTCATTTGTTTGTTGTTACCCATCGCGGCGGTATCAGGATGGTACATCGGTAGACGTTCTGAAGCTGAAAGCGGTTCAACGAAAGGGATAACACTCAGTCCAGACTACTATGCTGGGCTTAATTTTCTTTTAAACGAGCAAACTGACAAAGCAGTAGATGCTTTTATCCGTATGCTTGATGAATCTCCGGATACGGTAGAAACCACTATTGCGCTCGGTAATTTTTTTCGTCGACGTGGCGAAGTCGATAGAGCCATTCGAATACATCAAAATCTGTTGAGTAAACCCACTCTCACCTCTAAACAGCGTTCTCATATTTTATTTGAACTCGCTAGAAATTATCTGCGCGCTGGCGTGTTAGATCGAGCAGAATCCTTATTATTAGAAATTACGACGTCTTTCACCGAAGATCTAGACAATAGTTTGCGCCATTTAATGGACATCTATGAAAGAGAAAAAGAATGGGAGAAAGCGATTGAAGTTGCTAAACGTTTGGAAGCATCTAGCGGACAATCCTGTTCGAGAGAAATTGCGCATTATTATTGTGAATTGGCAGAATTTGTATGGTCTAAGGGTAAAATCCGCGAGGCCTTTCAATATTTGAAGCAAGCATTACGTTACGATAAGCATTCCGCGAGAGCGAGCTTAGTCGAAGGCAATTTTTATAAGAAAATTGGTAAATTCAAACAGGCATTACGCGCTTATCAGCGTATTGAATATCAAGATATCGCTTTTTTGCCGGAAGCGTTATTAATGATTATGGAATGTTATGAGCGTTTAGAAGATAAAGACGCGCTCTCTGAATATTTACGTTATCTCATGCAAAATTATCCTAGCATCACCATTGTGTTAGCCAATGCAGAACAGGTGAAAGATAAGCAAGGAAAAGAGCATGCGGCGGCCTTTTTAACGCGACATATGCACCAATATCCTTCTATGCGTGGTTTGAAGCATTTAATTGAATTCCATTTATCTCGTGTGATGGGCGAAGTGCGTAATGAACTGCTCATGTTAAAATCGTTGGTTGAGCAATTAATTGAGAAGAAGCCTGTATATCGCTGTGGGGGTTGTGGATTCTCCAGCCGTTCATTACATTGGCAATGCCCAAGTTGTCGCTGCTGGTCTGGCGTCAAACCTATCCAAGGGATAGAAGGCGAATAATTAAGTTATCAAACTTATCAGTCTGTCGTTTATTGAATAGCCAACTAAATTAATTTATAATGACCCCGGTTTTGTGAGTGGAGTTCCCATGTCAGCAGTATCCAATAAAATTATCATTGCACTCGATTTTGAAGATGAAGCACCTCTTTACGAGTTGCTCGCAAAACTCAATCCCAATCAATGCCGTCTTAAAATCGGCAAAACCTTATTTACGCAATATGGTCCACAGTGGGTCTCTAAGTTACAAGCGATGGGTTTTGAGATTTTCTTAGATTTAAAATTCCATGATATTCCGCAGCAAGTGCAAGGTGCTTGTTACGCCGCTGCAAAAATGGGCGTGTGGATGACCAATGTTCATGCCAGCGGTGGATTAGCGATGCTTAAAGCTGCCAAAGCAGGTGTCGATAAAGCAGCCCAAGAAACCGGCCATAAGTCACTGCTAATTGGCGTGACATTATTAACCAGCTTAACTGAACAAGATGCTCATCAAATCGGCTTCTCTGGCACAACCCAAGATACCGTAAAGCGCTTAGCAAAACTTTGCTTTGAAGCAGGACTTGATGGCGTTGTCTGTTCTGCAAATGAAGCGACTGAATTGAAAAAAATCTTTGGACCGAAATTCTTGTGCGTCACGCCAGGCATTCGCTTAGCCGAAGATGATAAACAAGATCAGCAACGCGTCATGACACCCGAAAATGCGATTAAAGCGGGTAGTGACTATTTGGTGATTGGCCGCTCAATCACACATGCAAAAACGCCGACCACGGTTTTAAACCAAATCCATGAGAGCATCACAGCAATATGAGTTGGTTCGCATATCTCGCACTCACGTTTG
>CAZCXZ010000028.1:0-34040 GCA_964502705.1 Uncultured Candidatus Berkiella sp.
TTCATCATACAAAATATATTTTTAAACACGTCAGTTTATGAATAGACAATTCATTTTCCTTCAATTATCTTAAATCTTCTCTGTCAGGAAAAACACTACAAAGCAGTCGAAGCCGGAGAAACCAGCAAACAATTTATTTGTAATCATTTAATTGGGAGAAATTAAATATGGTAGACATTGTAGGTGCAATTATTGCAGGTGATTTAGCAACGGTTAAATCCGCTCTAGCGCAAGGAACCGATCCAAACACTGTAGGTCAAGATAATTTAAAACTCGTACAATATGCTGCAATGGCGAATCAACCCCTGATCTTTGCAGAACTCATCAAATATCATGCTAATGTCGATGCTAAAGATAATCACAACAATACTGCGCTATACTATGCAGCTAGACACGGTGGCTCTAAAGAATTCATCCAACAGATTATTCAAGCTGGTGCTGACATCAACAATCAAAATAAAATTGGTCAGACCGCAACGCATATTGCAGTGCGAATCGGCAACAATGATGCACTAGAAGGTTTGCTTAAAAACGGCGTAAACGTCAATATTAAAGATATTGTTGGCAAAACCCCTCTTATCGATGCCGTAAAGACAAATCATCCCGAAGCCATTTTGACACTTATCGAACATGGTGCGAGCCTAACTATTAAAGATAACTATGGTGCAACCGCAGTAAGCTTAGGATTGAGTTCAACCAATCCGTTGATTAAAGATACTTTTGAGTTGCCTATTCTCAATAAATTGCAAATTCCAACCAACAATGCACTATTACAAGCAACGGTTACACATGAAATTGCTGATATGCAAACTGCTTTGGCGAAAGGTGCTTCTGCTAATACCACTAACCAATTTGGTATGACTGCTATCCAGTTTGCAGCACTTCATGGCTTTAGTGATGCAATCACATTGCTCAAGAACAGTGGTGGCGATATCATTCAAACCAATTTTGATGGCATGCAAGCAATCCATTTTGCTGCTATGACACACCAAATAAGCGCACTGGCTACCTTAATTAGCTTAGGCGCAAGTCCTAATACAGTTGATTATAAAGGCAACACGCCACTTCATTATGCTGCACAATTTACTGATGAGCCTGCCTTTATCCAAAAACTTCTCGATGCAGGTGCTTCTATCAACACGAAAAATAATGCAGGTGAAACACCTCTACATTTTGCGGCAGCCGATGGCAACCTTGAAACGGTTAAATTCCTTGTTGCAAACCACGCTAATGTTGCGGCGCTTGATCAACAAGGTGAAACACCTTTGCAAGAAGCAGTCAAAACTCAACATTCTGACGTAGCTACGTTTTTATCAGCACAAAATAAGGTTACTGACTCCAGTGAGCATACTATGTCTCATGACTTGAAATCCGTAACTTCTCAGACAACTTTAAGTCTAAAGGATGTATTCAGCATAGATGATGTATTGGCTGGATTAGAGGGTGAAGCAACTTCTGAGAAAGTTGCCGTTGAAGTTGTGGAACCTACAACTTCCG
Organism: Uncultured Candidatus Berkiella sp.; assembly: GCA_964502705.1. Classification (GTDB taxonomy): domain Bacteria; phylum Pseudomonadota; class Gammaproteobacteria; order Berkiellales; family Berkiellaceae; genus Berkiella. The sequence continues at coordinate 1,498 of CAZCXZ010000028.1, forward strand.
TATATGTACAACCGGTTGAGATTACAGCCGTTAATGCCGTTGATGCCATTCTCTAATTTTACTGAAGAAAACTGGGGTTGAATTTCAACCCCAGTATTTTATTTATTAATCAGAATAAGCAGGATAACGACCCCAGTGACCGCGATATTGTTGACGCTGATGCCATGATGGCTGATATTCTTCATCATCATAGGTCACCATGCGCTGTGATAAGGTAGTAGAATACTTTTCAACCGGCAATTGCTTTAAGTTATCAGCGACTTTAATGAAGTCAGGCATAATAGATCCTTCCTGATTCCTCATTGGCTTACTTTCAACATATTGAAAAACAATGCTGCCACGATTGTTAGCGCTGCGCTTGATCCGGCATATGTTATTTTTGACTTGATGATTTGCCGTGTCAAATTGCATAAAACGAATGACGAGATCGGATCTGTCTGGTGTTAAACTTTCCACATCAACAATATCAACCCCTTTTTTGCCTTTTAGATCGGAGGCAATTTTATTTGGATCATTTTTATCAGTTACATGGGTAATAATGACTCTTGAGTAACCGTTTCTATTCTGTGTTCGATACTCTGCTACCAACGAATTACCTTTAAAGCGCTCACTGAATTTATAATACTGAGCACCATCAAAATTTAATTGGTTTGGGCCAACCGCAAAAGCTGCAAAGTTAAATAAACTTAGTAAAAGAAGGAATGTGATTCGCTGCATGATTGAATACTTCACGAAAATATAGGTAGTTAAATTATCGACCTTATACATCGAATTCTTAACGTTCATATACACGAAATGGCAAATGGAATGGCAAATGGACACCCACTTTTCTAAAATAAAAATCTAAAATGGACATCCATTTTAGTTTTGCATTGCAGACAGATGCGCCACTACGGATTCTGGAAGAGCCTGTAGGTGATAACCTCCTTCTAAGGTTGAAATCACCTTTCCATCAGCGTATTTGGAAGCAATCTTACATATTGCTTGAGTAACATAGGCATAGTCCTGTGCATCTAATGACAAATTGGCGAGAGGATCTAAAAAATGCGCATCAAAACCTGCTGAAATAAAAATACATTCCGGCTTAAATGCTTCAAGTATTGGAACAAGCTCATTGTCTACTTTTTGACGAAATGCCTGTCCATTTGTTCCAGCTTCCAAAGGGCATAGATGGATATTACTGGGTTTACCTTGCAAAGAGGCGCCTGGATAAAATGGATGCTGAAAGCTAGACCAAAAGCATACACGCGGCTCATTCAAAAACAGGGTTTCAGTGCCATTACCATGATGTACATCAAAATCAATAATTGCGACTCGCTTACAATCATATTGATTTAAAGCATGCATGACACCTACGGCAATATTGTTAAAAAAGCAAAATCCCATCGCTGCAGACGGCTCAGCATGATGCCCAGGAGGTCTCACTAAACAAAATGCTTTGTTGGATGTCCTTTTGCTAAAAACTTCATCTACTGCAGCAATTTGCGCACCCGCTGCACGTAAAGCGGCTAACAACGTATGAGGGTTCATCAAAGCATCAGGATCAAGTTGAAGGTATCCTTCTTTGGGACTCGCAGCAAAAATGCTTTCTATATAATCTGGATGATGGACTCTCTGAAGCTGGGCTTTAGTTGCCAGCGGCGCTTCTTGCCAAACAATTTCATGCGCCCAAGGCGCTTGTTGCAGCGCACGTATAATCACTTCTAATCGCGCAGGACTTTCTGGATGTCCATAACCCATTTCATGTTTTAAGCAATCTGAATGCGTAAAAATTGTCAGCATAAATGGACACCCATTTCAAATTATCAAACAGCTCGTGTGAAGGCTTTTCTAAGTAGCGGGTTTGCATTTTCTCGTGCCAACATTTGCTTTTGATTTTGTTGCTGAAATGTATGCTTCAAACTCACTAACAATTCTCTTTTTTCATGAGGGTTGAGAGCATGCATGAGATCATTATGTTCAACTGTGCGTTTCACACGTCTTACATCTCTCACTTCTCCTTGATTGAGTGCTTGAATTTGACGACGTAAGTTCTCAAAAATCACGGCATCAGGCTTGAGATTGATATGCTCAGGGACTGCAGCTCTTTGCTGGAAACCCGCTGCTGGACCTTGTCCAGCTTGTACAGGCCCTACAGGAACGAGCCCTACTGGAACCGCGATTGGAACAGCCTCTATTGGTTGAACGACTTGAATATGATCGCCTGCTTGTGGGTGCATTAACACTATTTCTTCATCTAAATCGACAGGCACTTGAGCTGGCATACCAGCAGCTGGCACTTGCTGTGCACCTCGTTGCGCATTTCTTGGACGTCGACGCACTTGTCTTGGTGCCCTTGCTTGTCTAGGGGCTTCAGCTGGTTGTCCAAAGTATTGTACTGCATTTACATCCGCAAAATAATTTGCAGCCTGTACAGCTGCATTTTTTCTAACTTCACGCTTAGTATCTGATTTTTGAAATAACTCTAAGACTGGGATTAAATTGGATAAACGCAATGCACTTAATAATGCATATTTAGCCTCGCCGTGTGCGGTTGTGGTCTTTTTATCTTCTTTGTGCGCAATGATTTGATCGCGAACCATAAATAATAAATTCTTTAAGTTTTGTACGTCCTGAGCTTTAATATTAGCAATATCTTCTTGGCTTAAACCTTGCTCATGATCAAAGTTGTAGTTATAGATCTGAGGATTTTCATCCACAATACGCGTTACATCAGCGTCTGTGATGTTATATGCCATATTTGAAGTGCCTGTATTCTTTTCTGCATATTCACGAACGATTTCTTTGGCGACGTTGTGTCCAAACCCACCACCAAACCATCCGCCTAATATTCCAACAAATACGGTTGTTGTAATTGAGCCAATAAAAGGAACTGCTTGTAATATGATTGTTTGAAAATAGGCATGAATACTAGGTTCTAATACAAAGAGCGTAGCACCTCCGCCTGCCGCAACGATTGCTGAAATTAAACAAGCAATAGCTCGTCCACGCTTATGATCATAATGAATATCGGCAATGCTCCCTGCAATTTCCACCGCCGTATTGGTGGTTATTGTTTGTTGCACAAATCCACCAAGCCAACTTAATACATTCATCACTTTCTCCCTGTTAACAAATTCCCTGCGTATCTTAACTCTTTTATGGACATCCATTTAACAAAATATTATGGACAGCCACAAATTTAATTTGAATTATGTACTTACTTGTTTTATATTACACATATCGCAGTACAGGATGTCGCAGTATGGCAATACCTCGCTCTCTTCAAATTGATCTGAACACAACAGCTTACTACCATTGCATGACCCGATGTGTTCGTCGTTCATACTTATGTGGTTTTGATAGTGAAACCAATCGGGACTATTCACATCGAAAGCAATGGATCGTCTCCAAAATTAAACATCTAGCCAATGTGTTCGCAATTAAAATCTGTGCTTATGCCATAATGAGTAATCATTATCATTTGGTATTGTTCATTAACGAACTTCAAGCAACTTCTTGGAGCGAACAAGAAATTATTGCACGCTGGCATGCTATATTTCCTACCGATGCCAAATCCTTAAGCCTCTATCCCGACGATCAAGCTAAACTTAAGATTGAATCTTGGCGCCAGCATTTAATGGATATTAGCTGGTTTATGCGCTGTTTAAATGAACCGATTGCTCGTTATGCAAACAAAGAAGATGATAAAAAAGGTCGCTTCTGGGAAGGACGATTTAAATCTCAAGCACTGCTTGATGAAGGAGCACTATTAAGCGCTATGGTTTATGTTGATCTAAACCCTATACGTGCAAAAATTGCCGATACACCTGAGAATTCTAACTTCACATCTATTCAAGAACGTTTAAAGGCACTCGTAAATAAAGTGAAAAACATACCATCCAATAAGCAACCTAAAGATCTCATGCCATTTTCTAATAAAAGCAAATCGTCAAAAGACGTTTGTATTGATTTCACTTTGAGTGATTACCTAAAATTAATTGACTCTACAGGCCGTATATTACGCGAAGATAAAAGAGGATCTATTCCGAATTCCCTTCCTCCTATTTTAACTCGCCTAGGATTGAACCCTGACTACTGGCTTGCTAATGTAAGAAACTTACAGAGCCGATTTTCATATGCAATTGGACACTCAGAGAAATTAGCTACTTTTAATCACTGCCATCGTTCTAAAAGTGTTAATGCTGCAAGTGAAATGTATATCCGTTTGTAGATTAGATTGACTTCCATTCTTTTATTTTTTGATCGAAATAGTTAATCATTAAATGATTAATCGGAAGACTCAGATATTTTGTATAGAAATAGGAAAGCCCCAAAGCCAATAACGAAAGTGTCGCTGTTAATGTATAAACACAAATAGCGCTCGTAATATTTTCTTTTACAACAGCATATAATAATGGGGTCATTATTAGGACAAATAATGCATTGTAAATGTAATATAGTGTTGCTATTCTTTTTTCGCGATTATACATCGTATTTCACTGGATTTGGTTGGTTCTTCATATTCAATAGCATAACATTACCTCTATACTTAATTGATAAAATCCCGATAATGTGCCGTAAGTAACTGATATTGTGCAAGTTCAAGACAAATACTGATTGTCCTTTAACATTTCTACTCTTTGAAGATTCTGCCAATTTCTTCTGTAATTATTTATGATTCAACTAGCTTATCAATGGGGATTTTCAGCAAATAAATACAGCTAAATGGGTGACCATTCTATTTTTAGTTTTTTTTAAGCTTCTTTTGAAATTAATGGGTGTCCTTTAAGAGCACTACGCGTTAAAATGCTCGACTTTTTAATGGTACGTGACTCATAACATGGCTATGCTATTTACAGATCTTGGTTCTTATATTCCCGCCCTAGCTTCTCTGGCAACTTGTGCAATCGCGTTTATAAGCTATAGGTACTTTCGCGCTAGGGATAATCTCAATAAGCAAAAGGCGCAGTCAGATGTACCGCCTGGAGCAGTGCCGCTAAGGGAGTTCCTTGATTCCTTACATAACACTCTTCAAACTCACCCTGAAATTTCAAAGACACATGCGGTAAATCCAGAATTTAGTTCAAGTCCAAATGCTCAGTTACTAATCGCACAATCGACTTCTTATCTGAAAACTCATGGAGTGGAATCAGAGGAGATTGCTGAGGAGATGGAAAGGGAATCTGCAAGAAAGCATGCGAAACAACCTAATAGACGTCGTTGGTCAACCGGACATTTCACAGAACTTAATATATAAAGAAAATGGATGTCCAATAACAAGTATAAACCGTAAAATGGAACGTAAAAATGGGTGTCCATTTGAAGCGTCCATTTGAAGCGAAATGGGTGTCCATTTGAAGCTTGCTACCGGGCACTCTGGGTTTTTATACCCTGGCATACATACAGCAGCATTCACACACTATATATTCTCTGACGTCTATAATTAATAATATGGCGCTTTAGAAAACTGACATTTTCGCTTTGTGTGAGGCTTGACTATGTTTAAACGTGTTTTAGTCCCAATCGATAATAGTAAAGCAGCCAAATTAGCTTTAGCAAAAGCCATCGAACTCTGTCGGGAACACAACGCAAAATTACTTATCGTACATGCAATCGATTACATTGCATTAAGTGCAGGTGTTGAAGGGATCGATGCCGATGTCATACACAACGAATTAAAAGCAGCTGCCGATAAATTGCTAGACCAAGCTAAAATAAAAGCAGCCAAAAAGGACGTTAAGGCTGATATTAAATTAATCGAGTCATTTAAACTAACCACTCGGGTTGATTCCTTGATTTTAAAGGCTGTGCAAACATGGCGAGCCGATTTAGTCGTAGTTGGCATGAACAAAAAAGGCGGCTTAGAAAAACTATTTTATGGCAGTCATTCAAAAAAAATGATTGAGAAAATTGCAGCCCCTATCTTACTCATCAAAAGCAAAAGTTAAGCATGCTTTACAGTATATAATCGCCTTTCACCGAGCGAGGGCGTTTGTAACATAGACGTACTAGCAACGGGTTGTGGATTAAACCGTAAAGTACAAGTTGGTGTTAGTAGCTCATCGCACACGTCCTCGTCTTCTGAATCATCCGATATCAACAATTCCTCTAATTGTTTAATAATATGATTATCTGGAGCAAACTCTTGCTCTGATTCAGGATCCGATGCCGGCTTTTGAATTGTCACGTTATGTTTCCGCCAGTGGTTTTGTAATACTGCTAATGTCGCATTTTGTTCCTTACTTTCCGCGCAATCCATAGCGTAATTAATTAAGCTCATGCTCCATTTTCGCGCGGTTAGTAACCAGAGTAGTGTGTCTACTCTTCCATGCATAGCAGCGTGCACAACAGCAAAAGCACGCCAACTGTTTCTCACAGGATGCTCAAATAGAGATTGAACCATTGGCAAGCCCCCCTTTTCAGCGGCCATCAATAACCAATCGCCTAACGTAGGATCGTCTACTACGTTCGATTTCACTACGCTAGGATGCTCTTGCCATTGCGGAAGCAACACTTGCACTTCGGCCACTAGATTATTCTTGACTGCTTGGTCAATTTTACTTTGCAACGCTGCTGATGAAACTGCCCCTTCTTGGTATCTTGTAAGTATCGACGTGACATTTAGATGCCGATAGCGATAATGATTCCCTAATTGATGAAAGGGTGTATAGCTTTTGATCATCTTAAACCGACTTTCGCGCGACAGTGCACTTTTGGTTTCGGCCTCTTCGGTTAAGTAAAAGTCACCCTTTTCTAAAGAAGTTGCATCTTGGCTGATTAACGCGATCAATGCACCCACGGCATTCCCACGCACGATATTGGCATGCTGTAAACTGCGCCGGCTATCATCAACAACAGCATAGCCCGGTTTTGCTTTTAAATGCTGTATTATCGAATTGAACAAGTCGGTATTATCACTGAGTTTCTTTTGTAAAACCGGTTTCAATTTACGTCGATGTATCTTGCCTTCTTCGATGGCATAGTGAACAGCTTCTTTAAAAGTCGCTGTTTGGCGCTCTGCCATGTTAAGTGACGTTGATAATGCAGGATAAATACTTTTCCCAAATAACGTATGCAATTCAGTGCGACAATAATCATATATATGCTTAAAAAAAGTGTCTCGACTAAGTGTGCCGTCTGCATTCAACTGAACAAATGGATTATCTACATGATAAAGGACACTTCGTAACCCACTCAAAAATGAAAAAAAGAATATTTTTTTGCCCACTTTTTCTTCACTATGTAACAGTGCTTCGAAAAGACGTCCAAGCGCACCTATCATAGCAAGATCGCGAATTTGAATATCGATGGGTAACAAAGAAGTGTCGTCCGTTTCTAACACATAGAATAATTCCATCATGCATAAACTAAGGACTTTGACTTCTTTCATTCTTTGTGGATATTTTCTAGGCTTAAAAATATTTTCCAAATCCAGTTGCATATCCTTTGATGGACCTTTCTTCATGCTATTTTGCCTAATCAGACCATTTGGCAAACTATAGCAAAGAGGACATTAAGGGTAAAGTTTGTCGGTACTTTTTCTAATTCGCGTAGACCACTAAAATGTCAGACCATTGCGTAGTATAAGCTGGCGATACGTTTTCTCGCAATGCAGACCATGCCTTTTCAATCCCACACGCGGCAAATTTAAGTGTTTGGCGACCATATTTATGATTAATAGCATCTAGCGCATTCATCAATGCTGCATTGTTCATTTTAACTGCGTCAACAAACAAATCACTTTGCTCGATTTTTTTAGGTGTTAGATCTAATAATAGGGTTCCCGCTTTTTTATATTTGTAACCATCACGAAAAAGTGTTTTTAACCCTTGTGCGGCAGTTTGCAAAATAATCATGGTGTTATCAGTTTCCTTTGGAAACGACAATGTCATTGAGTTTGCATATTGTTGATCGGTTTTATTAAAAGGATTAGTGCGTATAAAAACCATCATGCCTGACGCATACGATTGCTGCTGACGCAGCTTTTCTGCCGCGCGAGTTGCATAGTGTGCGACAGCTTGGCGCAGCTCATTAAAATCAATTACGGGTTTACCAAATGAGCGAGACACCATAATATTTTTCCGTGGGACCGGCATATCTAGCGCATAGCACGGTATTCCCTGCAATTCCAATACCGTTTTAGCGAGCAGACTGTTAAATTTTTGCTTTATACAATGATGATCGGCTTTGGCAAAATCACCTGCCGTGTGAAACCCTTGTTCTTTTAATTTAACTGACCATTTTCGCCCGATCCCCCACACCTCTTCTATGGGCACACGTGCAAGCAACATGTCGATCTGCTTTTGATCATTAAATTGAAAAACCCCTTCAAATAATGGAAATTTTTTCGCAAAATAATTTGCAATTTTTGCTAAGGTTTTGGTGGGACCAATGCCAACTGAAGTCGGGATTTTCAACCCCTGCAAAATTTTTTTGCGCATGTTTTTACCATAAGCAATTAAATCCCACGCTTCAAAGCCTTTAAAACTTAAAAATATTTCATCAATAGAATAAATTTCATAATCTGGCGAACACTCCTGCAATAACGTCATTACACGATTAGACATATCACCGTAGAGCTGATAATTCGACGAATAAACCTGCACCCTAAAGCGCCGCACCAAATCCTTGCACTGAAAAATCGGGACACCCATTTTAAAACCAACTGCTTTAGCCTCATTTGAACGCGCTACCACACAACCATCGTTATTAGAAAGCACCACTACAGGCTTACCTTCTAAGCGAGGGTTAAAGGCTCGCTCGCAAGAAACATAGAAATTGTTGCAGTCAATCAAGGCAAACATGTATATACCATCATTTTGATAATTGTACGTTTATCAAAATATAGGAGAAATAGGGGTTTTAAGCAATGTTAATGGTCGTTTCGCTGTAAGTTTTTAAGGTTAGTAAACAATTTGGCATTTATTATATAAGTCAGTTGTCATAGTATGAAGAGATAGCTTTAATTTCTCGGCAATAAGGGGAATTACGCGTGAAAAGAGGTGCAGCAGCCGAAGTTGACTTAATTAAATTCATGACTGAGGTGCGTAAAGGTGCGAACAGTAAAAAGCAAGATGCCCACGCAAAAGTGTTTGCACATGATCTTAAACAGCAACAATTAGCTGTTTTGCAGAGCATAGATCCAAATGGCGCAAATTTCGAAGATGAGTGTCGAAAAGCAAAACCACTGGCTGATAGAATCACCGATATGGTTGCTACCGACATTTTAGCGAGCTCAAGCAAAAAAGAAATGGTTCACGTCATCGAGTTCTATTTAAAGGTGGCACATGAATCACTAAAAGCAGGCGATTATCAATCAGCTTTATTTCTTAGCACCGCTGTAAACGGGATGGATATTAGCAGACTCGGCATTAGTGAAGACATATCGAAAGAAGCAAAAATGCACCTTGCTGAAATACGGGGTGTAATTGATAATAATCAAAGATTCAAGCAATTTAACCAGTTTTTAAAAACGCAAAATGGCCCGAATATTGTTCCTATAACATCCTCTATACAAGCTCAATATGTCGGTCTTAAAGAAAAAAAGACACTTGCGGATACAGACGACGTTAAGGAATCGTTACAAACAGGTATCAATGAAACTAAAGGTATTCTGAGAAATTACGTACAAAGCGCCCATCCAGAACCTATGCAATCGAATCTCATGGCAAAGCTAGCCGCTCCAACACTACCCTACGACGCAGCATATTCTTCAGGTGAAAAAGACCAACCTGAACCATTATCTATAGAAGGGCGATCACGCATATTGAAGAAAGCTGGCGCAAATCAAACCATCAATCCTAATACGCCTGAAGCAAAAGCATCTACTGCCGCAGTTACTCAGTATCTTAAAACACAGCCAGCATCACCGCTACCACAATTGCCCCCTGCAGCACAACAACCAGCACCTCTTTCCCCTCCACCTGTTGCAGCCTCATCTTCTAGTGATAAAGGTAAAGAAGAAGAAAAAGCGGAAGGGCCTTTATTAGAACCGATTGAAGAAGCTGCCCCTCAAGCACGCTCGAAATACAAAGTTGGTGGAAAAGTAGATGCAAAAGGTCGAAAAAGATATGAAGAAGATGGCGGCCCCAATCCGGAAGCCTCAAAACCACAAGCTGCTGCATCAAGTAATGATAAAGGCAAAGAAGAAGAAAAAGCTCAAGTAGCAGAGATGGAACCCGTCAAACCAGCTGCTGCTGATGCTAAACCCAATAATCAACATGATTTAAGTTTTATGGATGTAACTACAAAAAAAGCTACTACAAAAGCGGCGAAAGAAGTCGCACAAGAACTCATGAGCATCGGTATTGAAATGGCTGCAGAAATCCCATCTTCAGATGTTGTCAATAATCGATGGGAAACTGACGGCTCGAAAATTGATCAAGCAGTTAAGTATACGGTAGGGATTACTGAAAGAGTCAGAGATAGTGTACTTCTAGCAGGATCAAAGGAAGAACAGATTAAAACCTTTCGATTCATGTTAGATGTTATGAATGAATCATTAAAGGCGGGCGATGTAAATACGGCCATGGCTATCTATCAAGGTTTGGATAACACCCCCGTCAATCGACTGAAATATATTGCCGAAGATAAACGTATTGCTAAAGACTTTGCTAAAGCAGAAGCCTTTTTCTCGCCAGATAAAAATAACAAAAATATCAGAGATTATACAAATAAATTAGCTCAAAGCGGAAAACCCGTTGTACCATCAATCGCACTGTTCACTAAGGATTTAACCTTTGCACGCGATGGCAATAGAACTGATTTCAAAATGAATGAGGAAGGTGAAAAACAACTTTCAACAATCTTTGAAAATTTTAAACGCTCAGAAAAAGCGAATGCTAAAAGCACAAATAAGGCCAGCAATAACCCACCTGTTATGGAACAATGGTTGAATGCGCCAAGATTGTCAGAGGCAGAAGCAGATGCTCATTCCGCATTAATTAAACCGAGAGGCATTGAGGTACCCAATTTTGATCAAGTACCAACACGCGCACAAGTTTTTGCAGCAAAAGCGGCTGGTCAACAACAAGCTCCTGTTGCTCAACAACAAGCTCCTGTTGCACAACAACCAGTAGCTGACCCTACTGTGCAAGCCCCACAGATGCCGGTGGCTTCATCTAGTTCATCCGCAAATTCTGAACCTGAAATTGACTATGCAAATGATCCTAATCATAAGGGTAAAAAGCCAGCCGATGATCATAAAAATGCTGCAAATCCTACAGAAAAAAAACCCATCGCAACACATGCCGTACAAGCACCACAGCCTGGCGCTTCATCATCTAATTCAGCAGCAATATCAAAACCCCAATCAAAAGCAGCTAAAAAATCTGCACGCCCAGTTACGCCGCAAGAGATGGCAGCTTATTCAGAACTGAAATCACAAGCTTCGGAAATTCGCAATCAAATTAAACAGAATCAAAATTACAATCCAAGCTTGATAAATTATCCTGATGAACGAGTTTATGGGATAAATAAAGAAAGGGATATGGAGAGATGGAATAGAGAAGAGCTAAATCTTGCAAACAGTCTCAATGAGACTTCTGCAAAAATTAGTAAGATGGAAAATAACAATCCTGGCCTAAAAGATGCCTATGCAGCAGCACAAGCCGCGAAGCAACCTGCTGCACATTCGGTACAGGAAGATAAAGGTAAAAAGCACGCTGCTGACAATGCCAGCGAGGAACTCAAAGCTGCTAAACCTGTTAAAGCCAGAAAAATCAAAATACCCAAACGAGTTGAAGGAAAGCCCACTGGCCCTGCCCCAGTTCCACCCAGTGGCAGTAATGGGCCTGTCGCACAACAGTTAGCAAATGAAGCACCCAAAACGCCTATACGCAAAACTGTTCGATTTGCAGATGAAGCTAAATCTCAAGATACTCAGCCACCTCTCTCTAATAGAGAGAGGTTAAAAGCGATGTCTGAAAAATATAAAGCTTCATTAAGAGCAGAAAATACCCAAGTACCTCATCAACCTTCTGGCCCTTCGCAAGCGACGGCCGCTGCAGGGCTTGATCCGATAATCAACGATGCTAAACAAACCGATGCTAAAAACAAAGCACAAAATATGATAAATAGCTTATCTAAAGTTAACGCCCCAGAAGTAAAAGTCAGTGATGCTGGCAAAGTTGAGTTTACGGTTAGCGGGAACAGAAATAGTAAAGCACTGCAAAAATCTCTTGAAAATGCGGGGATTGAATGTCAAGTTAAAAAAGGCAAAGGTGGTACTACCTTCTCGTTTGATGCTGATAAATTAAATGCGCTAAGCAATCAAGATGTTGATAATCTTGTAAAAGCAGCCCGTAAAGAATTCAAACAATTAACCAAAGAACTTAAAGAAAAGCGCAGAGCAGCAGTGGTTCCTGAAAGTGCTAAAGCAGAAGAAGCCAAACAAATTGCTGCATCTCTAAAAGAGAAAGCTCCTCTTCCAGCACTACCTGTCGTGAAGGTTGATCCACCCGCGAACACAACACCACCTCCAGTAGCAGCGTCACCCGTTGATGCAGCAGCACAACTTGCAAACATGCTTAATAATCCGATGCCTAGTAACAACATCACTGCACCACCATTGGAAACAACGGCTCCTCAACCACAAGGCTTTGGAAAGCCTAGAAGACGTGCAGAACTTGGACAAGCTGCTGCGCTTGGTAATGATGACGTTCATGCCGTTGCAAAACCGCCGGTCGTAAGCAGCTTCAAAGCAGCAAAGGGCTTCTGGGAAGCTCAAGAGAATAACGCGAAAACCGCTAAAGAAGAGAAAGGTGCTACCGCAGATGCTGGAAGAAAACCGATTAAGCCAACTTAGGTTTAGCAAGTTATTTCTTATTGCTCGGCCCTTTGCCTAATTTGATCTTTGACATCAAACGCACCAAATCATCAAAAATATCCGGGATCACCCCTTTATTCGCTTCAAGCACTCGTCTTGCTGCTAAGGTTTTAAGCGAAGGCACCATTTCTTTTTGTAGTGTTTTACTGAAATCTGTAAACTCATATCCTTTGGCTATTGTAGCAGGGGTATTTTGATTTTTTGCTTTAACAGCCAAATCTACACCATGCTCTATTAACGCATTTAACGTAATGATTTTAATTTCTTGTGGAATATCAACAGACGCTAAAATATGCGCAGGTGTTGAGCCAAATTGATCACGCGCATCCACTGCTGCCCCTGCTTGCAACAAGGTTTCAATGCATCGTAAATATTGCCATGCCATTGCTTCGGAAATAGGTGTTTCGCGTTTACCGCCTTGCGGTTGACCAAAAAAGCATGCCACATGCAAAGGGGTAAGCCCTTGTGCGTTGGGTACATTGACATTCGCCTTACCAACCACCACCAGTAGTGCTAACGCTTGATCGGCACCCTCTAAGGCTGCCAAACTCACCGCAGTATCACCTGCAGTCGTGGTGGCATTTACCTCAACATTCAGGTTTTGAGCGGTTAATAATTCATGCAAATGTTGATGGCGATTGTAGCGTGCAAGATAGTGAATTGCCCTTACGTTAAAATCTTTTGCGGCATTCACATTGGTTGGTTTTTGTAACAGTCTTTTAAATGTTGGAATGCTACAACAACGTGTAGGGTCCCATACTGCCGCCATGAGCGGCGTCATGTTGTCATCCTCTTTACTGTGCTCACCAAGCAATGCTGGGTTCTTAGCGATGATAGCTAATGCTTTCTGCTCTAAATCCGCACATTCTTGCTCTGAAACACCTTCTGGGGGATACAGGCAATCAATGAGTTCTTGCAATGATGAGGAAGCATTAGCGCCGCCTAGCATGTTTATCTCCGGTTATCCCATATGTTGTAAAGTAAGACAGGATAGGCTGCGTAGAGGTTCAATAAAGCCGTAACTACACGCTTTAACCTTAAGCCTGTTGTAACTCGGTTAATTTTTGAATGATATCAAGCGACTCATGCATATAGGTTTCGTCGATCTTAAGGCAGGGTACTTGCGAACTTCCTGTTAGGGCTAGCATTTCTTGATTCACTGCTTCATCAAGCCAAGCATCTTTGATCTCAATTTCCATGGGATTAGCCGCAAGAAAATCGGTCACTCGCTGACAGAAGCGACACCCTTTGCCAATATATAAAGTGAGTTTGGGCTTAGTGCTCATAAAAAATTCCTAGAGGCATCAATTAGCTTTCAAATTTACTAAAGGCCTCTTGGATTGTCAAAGGATTATCACGTCTTAAGGGCGAATGCGCTTTTGGCTATCTTGCGGGGGAGCTATCGTATCACCTTCTTGTACCCGTTTAAGACTTCGTAATGGGTACAACCTTCCAGAGGGTTGCAAGTAGGGTGATGTGGGTTCCTCATCCTTTTCTTCAGGCGGTACCATCATGTCATTCATTTGTTGATTAAGATCACTGATCCCCTCTACAAAGCGAACCAACTCTTGCTTAAAACATAAAAGCTTCTCATTTGGTTCCGTCATAGCGGCTAACTTATTATCAAGCGCTTTGAGTAATTCTCTACCTAATAAATAATAACGTGGAAAACGTTGAACCGGAGCAATCAACACCGCACCCAATGTCCCCAGTTGCGGGTGATGTTCTCTGATTTTGGTTTCCTGTATGCTTCTAAAAGGAGCATCCATTTTTGGAGGTACCAACAGCCCCAAAGTAAGCTTAAGATAGCGTTCATAATAGGGTTCCAATTTCTTCAGTGTTTGCAACCAATGTGTCGGATGTGGATCATATAACGTGTCAACCACAGCGAGTTGCTCTGCACGCAATTCCTTTAGACATTGATAAATTACCAACAGATCAAATTGCTCCTGATCATTCGACGCAATCAAAGTATCAATATCACCGTCGTGCAAATAATTTAAAAAGTGATTTTGATATGCAATTTCACTCGTAAGCAATTCCTTATAAGGATATACTTCAGCGGCTTTAAGCCCTAACGCTGTTAGCATTTGAAGATAGTTTTTTTCATTGAATGTCAGCATAACCACCCCTTTAGTATTTCTTCTTTTTGCGTAAATGCAATTTGCTTAAGAGGCTTGAATCCTCTTCGTCGACGGGTAAAGTCGCTGTCGGTTTTTTTCGAAAAAAGAACAATTTTCTGGTTGATTTGTGCCGTGACGATTCAATTGATTCATCAACTAGCAATTCACTACTCTTTAGTTTTTTTTTACCTAGTGTGCTTTCTTCTTGTGCACTTGAAGCGCTTGTCGTGTGCTTATCTTTGTGCCTTAGAAAATGAAATCGCGTACTCTCTAGCTCATTGAGTTCTCTTTCTCGCCATGTCTCTACCGCTTTAAGAAATCGACTTTCGAAGTTTTGCTTAAATTCTTCTGAACTAATAAGAGCCGCACTAATTTGATTGAACTTAAATGTGGTATCTAGCAATTCTTTAGGATCATCTTCAACCAACGTTGTAAAAAATGGCCCCGCAATAATCCCTAAGTTAGCAGAACTCATTTTGTTTTTATCTTGTAATGCTAAAGTGTCCGTAAGTTGATGAAGAAATTCATAAAAAATCTCTGCCACCATAAAGTGATTTTTATCGTCAGAACCTGCTAGCGTTTCAATAAATTCTCGAACACCTAATTGTCCTATTGCAATATCATCCGCTACTATTTTTGCTTTAAGTGCTTGAATGGCAGGATCTTCAATTGATAGCAAGTTACTATTGATAAGTGCATACTTTAAAGCACCCACATAATCATGCACAGAATACTCAGCGTGTACGAATTTTTTATGCCGTAAAATGTCATTCACGATCTGCAAAATATGCTGCTGTGCACCTGACACTCTAAATACACCTTGGGCTTGAAAAGCTTCTGGCACGGTTTTCAGATGCTTGCTAATCGCGCGAAACAGCACCAATACCTCATTGGGGGTATAACGTTTGGGTTCATTCGCATTGAGCATAAAGATTCCCTCAATATGATTATCATGTCACATAACTAATAACATAGTTCATGATAGGTCAATCTGCTTCTGGGCATTTATGCACTCATCGTTCAAACAGTAAAACCGATCGCTCATGCATACACATGAGTGATCGGCTTCAGTATTAAGGCTGGATTTGTAAATTGGTAGGTGGTGCAGGTGGTGCAGTTGGGTCCTGTGGTGCTGGCTGAGTTTCGGCTGGTTGTTGACGTTGCAGGCGATGCAATTCCTTTTCTGCTCGGCGTTTTTCTCGTTCTATTTGCTGAGCTTGATTGTTTTGTTGCTCGGCTTGTTGACGCTCAGCTTCCGCTCTAGCTTGCTCATGTTCAAACTGCCTTTGCGCCTTTTGTTGCTCATGTTCTTGCTGGCGGCGATCTTCTGCTCTCATTTGCTCTTCGTGTTGACGGCGCTGTTCTTTTTCAATACGACGTTGCTCCTGCGCTGCACGTCTTTGCTCCTGCAATGCTTTGCTTTGCTCGGCATCACGGCGTGACTGCTCTGCTTGCTCTCTTAGCGCTTTGTTTTGATTTTCAACTTCTCTTTTTAACTTCTCAATTGCATCACGCTGTGCAGCACCTTCATCACGACGTCGTTGATTTTCCAAGGCTCTAGCTTGTTCTCTTGCCTGCTCTTGGAGTTCCTCTTGACGTTGTCTTTGAAAGTCCCGACGTTCTGAGCGATCGTCATAACGGCGATTATCATCTTGCCTTGGTCTTCTATGTGAATCATCACGATTTCTTTCATCACGAAGGTCTCTTCGATGATGGTCATCGAATTGGATTTCACCCTGACGATGCTCTTCTTGACGACGTTCATCTTGGCGTCGTTCATCTCGGCGACGTTTTTGATCGCGTTCAGCTTTTTCACGTCTTAATTTTTCTGCTTCACGCTTGCGCAACTCTTCATTTCGCTTTACTTGATCTTGCGCACGTTTTCTGACTTCACTTGGCGGTAATACTTCTAGCCCGCCTTCATCTTCTGACTCTTCCATATTTTGAAAATTAGGTTTTTGCTTGCTGTTCATATCAATTTTGGCAGCAGGTTTTACCGCTCGCACCTGGGTATGCGGGGAATGATCAAGATCAGCTCTACCCACATTGAGCTTTTCTAAATCCAGTGCGACACCAGGCGTTTTTTCTAGAAGTGGTGCTTTTTCTTTTAAACTCATTGACGATGGTGGGATCAAGCTCATATACATAATCGGCACATTTTGCAAATGTGCTGGCGGTATTTTATTGGTATCTTTTCTTGCTCCTAAGATACTTGCCATAGTTGGTACCACCGCGGGAACGGCACTGATGGCTGCTGCATTCAAGCGTTCTTTTGAAACTGACATTTTCGCTTTACTGGCTGATAAAGAGTCAACAAATGCCGCTTTAGAGATAGCAGTAATCGCAAATTCAGCTTTCTGGTATTTATATTTTAAAACATCAGTATCACCCGGTGCCCATGGGAACCAGCCTATCACACCGTTATTATCTAACATTATGAATGAGACAACCGCGGGCATAAATTCAACGTTGTCTATTTGCGTACCAGGAACCCAATACCAAGTGCCTTCTTTATAAGTCCAGCGACCATAATGGTAAGGCGCAAACCCCCATGGCTCATCAGCAACCCAAGTCCAACCCCAACATTCTGCCCAGACCCAATGACCATCTCGATAAGGTGTCCAGTCGCTGCTTACGCCATTGGGTGACCATACCATGCCATATTCAGGGATCTCTTGCCAGGCACCATGATATTCGAGATCGTCATAGCCAATGATGCTGGTGGCTTTTGCATTTTTAGGTAATTGATTAGCACACCATTTTTGTAATTCATCATTTCCAAATGTGTTTGCTGCTTGGTATTTCTTGAGATTATTATCATAAAATTCGATTGACTGCCCAGCGCCCATAATTGCAGATGATTTCAAACCATAAATATCTGCTTCGCCCTCATTTACATTTACAACGGTAGTGCCTTTAACTTCATCTACCGTGATCCGATAGTGACCTGGCTCTGTCACCGACAATACAACATTTGGCGTGTTGATTTCATAAGCTTGTAGTTTGATATGGTTTCCCACATAGAAATCGATAGAGCCTGAAGCAAGCTGTAACTGTAAGATCACATCATTTACATTAAGTACAGTCACCAAACTTGAAGGTCCAGCACAAGCTGTCGCATTAGCCACTTGCAACGATGAATAAGATCCCGCATCGTTCCATACTTTATCGCCCGGAATGAGTGGTCGGTTGCGTTCAGCATTCACCCATGTGCTTTCGCCACCCGGAAGAAAACTGACATCTCCTTTGACATCGTTTAAACGAGTCACACCTACTATGCCGTGCGCATGAAGATCGTAACTTGCCAATGCCAAGGTAAATAGTACTGGGAAAAATCCCTGACTTTTATGTATATACATCGCTATGCTCCACTCAATATTAAGTGGAACATAGCATCAGAAAGGCATTTTTGGCGTGATTATGTGGGATTTATACGATGTGCTTTTTGATCCATGCTACATATTGATCAACCCAACCTTGTACAAATTTTTTGCTGGCTTCACCAATATTACCTGCTTCATCAAACAAACCTTCTTTGGCATGGATAAACATTTCGGGCTGCCCTAATGTTGGCACATCTAAATACGCCAGAATATTTCTTAAATGTTGTTGGGCTAAAGCTGTGCCAATTGCACCTACCGATGCACCAATAATGCCTGCTGGTTTTCCTGCCCAAACACTTTGGCCATAAGGGCGAGAGGCATGGTCTAGTGCATTTTTAAGGACACCTGGAATGGAACGATTATATTCTGGTGTTGCAAACAGCAAACCCTTAGCCGCTGCTATTTCGGCTTTAAACCGTTTAACGGCAGCAGCAGGTTCTGCATCATGATCTTGGTTATAAAGTGGTAAGTCACCAATTTCAATATGCTTAAATGTGAATGTCGCAGGTGCTAATTTCTCTACTGCGCTGGCTAGCTTTTTGTTGAAGGATTCTTTACGAAGACTTCCCACAATGACGGCTATTTGTATTTGACTCATGAATGCTTCCTCAAGTACACGTTAGAACAACATGACAATTACGTACATTAGCACTGATGACGCTATTACCGCTATAATAGCGTAACTGTGTTATTAAACTAATTCATAGTTCTAACGTTCCACACTTAGTAATTCCGTATACTACGACGAGGATTCTCCATCCCATTTTGATGGAACTCTTCTAATCGGCAAGGCATTAATGCACTTGCCACTTGCAATATTGCTTCTTGATTCGCGATCTGAACTAGCTCTTCAGGTAAGCCCTTCAAAAATTCTGCTTCATTAAAATGGTCATTGATTGCACAAAATTCTACGATTTCTTGACAATATTCAATCAATTTATCAGGACTTGGATGCAATAACCCATCTTGGTTAAGATAAGGGATAAATAAATTAAAACTTGCTACTTTACGCTCTAAGGCAGGGATCATTTTCTCGAGTCTTGTAGCCAACACGAGATTTTTCGTCTGTTTAGATTGTTCAATTGTCGTTGCCAGTTTAGCCGCAAAGGGATTGGCCACCAATTGAGTTACTTTCACAAATCCCAAGGAGGTTAAATGCTGGGAAAACGCTTGTTCCAATTGCCGACTCAGTTCAGCATCGCATTCCACCGCCTTAACAATTTCTTGAACACAATGCTCCATTTTTTCAGGCTGGCTTCCTAAAACGAGGACTTTCGCCGCAATAAATTCAGCAATATTTTTTAACTGACAATAGCTCTTCTGATAGGATGGCACCGTGTTGAATATGCTTAAGAGCATAGATTTAAAGAGAATATTTTGATTACGAGATACGTTATCAAGTTTAGATAACTCATCTATATCAGCAGCCGTGGCTACTCTGTCGTTAACCCGTTTTGTATACTCAGCTAGTGCTAACGCAATATCACCCCTGGCAATATCGACAAGATGTTGCTGAATATAAATTAAATCATCGTCTTCGAATGCATAGGTTGATTGCTGTTTGACTTCATTGAAAAGTTGCAGCTCATTACCTAATGCATCGAGAAATGCTTGTCGCAAAGCTAATAATGTTGAATCATATGATTGAGGATTATCTATAATTTCTCTAGCATTCAGTTGATTCAAATTAATAATCGCATTTAGCAGCCGTTGCTGTTCTTGAACACCAAGCCCTGCTATTTTTGTTTTAAATTGCTCAAAGACTTTTGATCTGAAATAATGCTTCAATACATCGTTGAGATCATTTGGCAATTGTGCCACTTCATGATAATTGCCCATTTGGCTAATACGGGTTAATTGACCTGGAAAGCAAGATGGGTCTTCTGAACCATGTGTATTACGGATCTCGGCCAGCAAGCCTATAAAGTTCCCTTTACGGTTTTTGCGAACACTCTCATCGCCATCAAGGCTATCAACAACTGCTAAATAATAGTATGCCGTGCGCTCACGGATAATATCAGATGCCTGATGGCTTTTTAATGCCCCATTGGCAAAGCTACTCGCGCGGGTCGAAAAAACTTCAACATTATAATTTGGACGCGTGTGTAAATTTAACCAAGTCCCTGTTACGGGTGCAAAAGGGTTATAACAACGCCATGCTGCATGTGATACGGTAGAATGATTAAACATCTTAACCGAGGCACGCATTGCTGCTGCGGTTCCTTTAACCAAGCTAGCTTGCCTTTTTTTAATAAACGCAAGAGTCGCTTTGTCATTGGTTAATGTTGCATTTTCTTTGATTTCCTCAAGAATCAGTTTACGGATCTGGCATTCAATGGCATTTAAACCCAATTGATTAAATTGCGCTTCAAAGTGCGGCTTCACTTTGCTTTCAAATTGCCGGTTGGCTGCTAGAACTTTGGCATCGTTCATAGCGCTTTCACTTCCATTTGCTTTTTTACGATTTACATCACGCTGAGTGACCTTTCTTTCAATCTCTAATATCCTAAGCGCAGCGACCACTTGTGGCTCACTTAAAGAGTAAGAATCTAAATAGAATACTTGATTATCGGCATCATGTAGTTTCATACAATTTTCTAAATTATCGAAAAAAGTGTGATCTTTGACTAATTTTGATAATGGTATATCAAAATTACGTCTACTTAAGGGCAATATTTTGCTTATTATTGCCAGATC
Organism: Uncultured Candidatus Berkiella sp.; assembly: GCA_964502705.1. GTDB lineage: Bacteria > Pseudomonadota > Gammaproteobacteria > Berkiellales > Berkiellaceae > Berkiella. Next base: position 22,509 of record CAZCXZ010000028.1, read on the forward strand.
ATTTGATTTCATTGCCCAATATAATAAGGTATGTTTACTAAACTTCACTTTGACATCAACATGGGGAAGTTGCATTAACGCATTAAATTCTGCAATTTTTTTACTTCTAATCGTAATATACAAATATAGATTAACCAGCGCTTTAACTGATGGGTCATTTGGATCACACCGTTGGGCTATCGCAACAAAGGCATTAAGATTTTTTTTATCAAATGCATGTTGTAAGGGATTTTGCCTAGCTTTATTTTTAGACTTGAAATCAATCTCCGGACTGGTCAGTAAAGCTTGTAGCACAGCCTGCTTTTTGTCTTTTATGGCAATATCGAGCGCATTATCGCCTGAGCGCATTCTGAAATTGACATCGACACCCGCTTGAATCAGCAATTGAATCGTTGCAATATCATCCGTCATGACTGCTTGAATAAGTGGTGTTTTGCGATTGCTTATCGAATTGAGTGAATTACCTCTAGCCTTCACACGCAATAATAGTTCGAGTGAACGTTGGCTTAATGCATACTGAATCGCCTCAGCTGCGTCGATGGGTAATTGGCTGTCCGTAGCGGGTTGTTCATCCTGATGCTGGTTCTGTGAACGCACAAATGCATGTAACATCGGGGGATCTCGCTTAATTTATTTAGCTATCTGCCTGTTAATTGGCGCGATCCATTCTAAAGGTTTTTCTAATATACCGAAAGGGTATGCGGCGTTAATGTCACTTCTTAAATATAGAACCAAGCAAGCCACGTACAATTTGTCGTCCTAAAGTTGAACCAACACTGCGCGCAGTCGATTTGATAAGCGCTTCGGAAACCGATTGCGAGGGGCGCCCTCTGCTACGATTGGGCTTTATTTCTTCTTCATCATCTTGAGTCTTAGTAGGCATAGAAGGTTTTGTTGATTTCACGTTTTTAGGTTGATCTGCAGCCTGCATTCTTTGCTGAATTCTTTCAAAGGCTGACTCTCTGTCTAAAGGGGTTTCATATGTGCCAAAAAAGGGCGATGCTTTTACCAATTGTTGATGCTCATCAAGATTTAACGGACCAATTCGGGAGCTAGGTGGATAGATTTTAACTCTTTCAACGATAGCAGGCGTTCCTGTGCTATCCAAAAATGACACCAGCGCTTCTCCAACGGCTAATTCCGTTAAAATCGTTTCTGTCTCTAAAGCAGGATTTTTTCGAAACGTTTGCGCTGTCACTTTAACTGCTTTTTGATCTTTTGGGGTGAAAGCACGCAAGGCATGTTGCACTCGGTTTCCTAATTGCCCCAGTACCGAGTCTGGCACATCGAGTGGGCTTTGTGTTACGAAGTACACACCAACGCCCTTAGAGCGGATCAAACGCACTAATTGCTCAATTTTTTCCAATAACGGTTTTGGGGCTCCATTAAACAATAAGTGAGCCTCATCAAAAAAGAAAACCAATTTGGGCTTTTCTTGATCGCCCACTTCAGGTAGGGTTTCAAATAATTCAGACAATAACCAAAGTAAAAATGTGCTATAAAGCCTTGGGTCATTAATCAATTTTGTCGCATCTAACACGTTAATATTACCGCGTCCATTAGCGCTGTGGGCAAACAAGTCTTGTACGCGCAAAGCAGGTTCGCCAAAGAACTGCTCTCCTCCTGCTTCATGTAAACTTAGCAAGCCTCTTTGAATGGCTCCTATCGTGCTTGAGTTGATATTGCCATATTTTGATTTATAATCAGCAGCGTGTTGGCCCATCCAATCAAGCAGGCTGCGTAGATCTTTTAAATCCAATAACAGCAAGCCTTCATCATCTGCTAAGCTAAAAGCTGCAACGAGCACGCCTTGCTGAGTATCATTTAAATTTAATAATCGACCTAGCAATAAAGGCCCCATTTCACTGACCGTCGTACGCAGTGGGTGTCCGTTTTTTCCATAAATATCCCAAAAGACGACTGGATTACCTGAAGGGGTATAATGTTGAATATGCATATCGCTAATACGTTTGGAAAGTTTGTCGTTCAAAACTGCAGGTAACGCGATACCTGCTAAATCACCTTTGACATCGGCAGTGAATACAGCAACACCCGCTTTGGATAACTGCTCTGCAAGTCCCTGCAACGTAACCGTCTTACCCGTGCCCGTCGCACCTGCAACTAAACCGTGGCGATTAGCCATGGGCAAATTAAAAGCAATTTGAGCTTTTTTGCCATCAATACCAATATAGACATCGCTCATAAGTCGCACCTATCACTTTCACTTATTTAAAAACATACGCTTATAAAATTGATACCAATTGCTTTGAAAGCGCTCATTCGGGTCATATTTTAACTTCATTTCTAAAAAGGATTGAAATTGTGGATATGCTTTTAAAATTTGATCGCGTCTTGCATAACGATGATATGTTAAAAAGAAACTGCCATTAAATAGTAAAGCATGATCAATCAGCCGTGAAAAGTAATCCGCAGCATATTGAAAGCCGGTATTGTTATGGGGCACAGACAAATTAAAAATAATGCACGCATAATCTTGCTTGGCCCATGGCAAAAATGTTTCATCATCCTTTTTAATGAGACGCACTGTACCATAAATAACGTTTATAGATTTTAAAGCAGCATCACTCGCAACCGATGTCATAAAATCGGCAATATTTGATAACGGCACATACACTTCCGTAATCATCAGACTACTTTGTCGCCAATCAGGGAAGAATGAGCGAATATATTCAGCATATTTTTCATTATAAAATCCCAATTGATGCGTATCAGACCAATAACATTGGCCATCGGTTTTCAAATAATATTCGCTATAGCGTTTAAAAGCTTCGGCCTTGTTAACATGTGCCAATAGCAATAACTTATTCCAATCGTCGTTACTCAAAAATCGATTTTGCGATGTAGGATTAGTTTGGGTTGGCTGATAACACGAAAACACGCCAGTTTGTAGAAAGTCGCTAGACTTTTCGTCGGTCATAAATTGAAAGTCACCATATAAAAAGCCATTTGCTATTCGTTCTTGAAATTGCGCGGCTAAATTAGCGGTTGAGATCAACTCAACTTTTCTTTGCAATGATCGACGTTTAATCAACTGCATTTCCACTTGATGGACTAAACCAAACAAACCATACCCGCCGATTGCCAATGAGAAAAGCTCTGCATTTTCACTGCGCGACACATGCTGTAATTGCCCAGAAGCATCAATAAGATCGAATGACACAATATCTTGCACAAACGGCTTCATGGTTAAACCCCGTCCATGAACATTGGCGCTCAATGCACCACCAATCGTCAAATCATCTGCACCCGTTTGCTTTTGCGCGATTGTCCAAGGACTTGAAAGTTGATGTTCATGCAAATAGCGGATTAACTTTGGCCAGGCGATACCCGACTGTACTGTAATCCTGCCGCGTTCTTGATCGAAATGAATCACCTGCGTCGCTGCGGTTGTATCAACTAAAATACTATTTTCCGCAAACTGCTGGCCACCCATGGCATGACGAGCACCACAAATACTGATACTTTCATTAGCCTTGTTTGCTTCATTGACAACAGTTTGCATGGCACCTACATCCTGCGGATAAATGACACGCCTTACTATCGCCTCATTCATCCTCGAATGTTTATCATTGACATAGACTTCTTTAAAACCGTGCTCACTATGCCTTATTAGCACGGTAGCAATAGCCAAGTAACAAAGATATATGCACGGTATCATGATAAGGTTATATAATAAGCTACCTGGAACATTTTCAACGCTAACAAAAGACTGTTGAAATAGCGCGGCAACAATCAACAAGCCAACGGCTGTAATACCATATTTCATTTGCGGGTGTTGAGTATGTTGATAAGCAATCGTTAAGGCATACAGTAATAACACTGCTCCTAATAAATAATAACAAATGGCGATGCCATATAATGGCAAATAGGCAATCACACCAAAGTATAAACAGGTCACCAATATGAAAACTATCGTCGCTTGCTTATGCAAAGCTGGCCACAAAATACTAATCGCCGCACTACTTAATGTGCCTGCCACGATACCAATCAACACTAAAATCGTGCGCCATAAAAAATCACCCCCCGTCACATGCCAAATAGCAGTGAGTAGTGACGATAATCCAATACATGCTAATACAACGACAAATTCAAAACGAATTGGGCTATTTCCTAATTGCTTTTTAATTAACCACCCCAATAGCAAGCTTTCCAGGCCTAATATCAAGTTGGTGATCACCACACTAATCATGCGTCACCTCACTTAAACAGACCCATTCACCTAATGCAGGGTCTTGCAACGCACGTTGTGTAAAACCTAGTGGGTTCAGCAAGTGTTTTTCTAATAATACAGGCTCTATTCCCCAGCGGAAGCTTTCTTTGTGGATGGCTAACCACCAATTAACAATAAAAGTGGCATTGGCAAACTGTATGTCCCCATCGGCTCTTTTTTCCATAAAAGTAAATACAAACTGGGTTTGATTTTTAAAGAAATCATGAATATCACTAAACAGCGTTCTTACTTCATTTTCAGTAAGATACATCGTGATCCCTTCAGCGATAATCAGTGTTTTCAGCTCAGCATGGCAATGCTCCGCCAATACGGATTGCAATGTTTGCTTCTGAAAATCGGCCGCAACAAAAGTGACATTAGGTGCTAGTGGATTAGCTTTGCTGAACGCTTGCGTCTTTATCGCTTGGGTTGCTGGGTGATCAATTTCCACGAACGCTACTTGCGGAAATTGGGCACAATAGCGCAGTACCAGCGTATCAAAGCCTGCTGCCAATATAATAACTTGCTCCACGTTATTGTTAAGCGCTTGTTTCACCCATGTATCGATGAGTTTTTTGCGAGCTGCATAATGCGCAAATAATCCAGGAATGGTTACTCGCTCAATAAGGCCAAACCAACAACGGTATCCCATATTCTGTAATAGAACTAACCATTCTGGGTCTACGCGCTCTAAAACATTCTTCCACAGTTCTACGCTCTTGCTAGCAGAGTCATCGGTTAACCGTCCCATCTGGTTGAGATACAACAATCCCTTTGCAATCCATACAGCAGTTTGACTCGGTTTGGTATCTTTCATCCATAAAACATAGACGAGAAAGTCCTAAAAGTGGGCGCTTCTGCCGACTAGATATGTTTATTATTTACCGTTAAAATAGACGTCGGCTATTGTTAACTTTGAGGAGAAATCACATGGCTAAGTCACAAGAAGGGCAAAAGAAACAAACTAAGAAAGCCCCTGTTCACAAAGATATTAAAGCTAAGCGTGCTGCTAAAGACGCGAAGAAGAAAGAAAAAGGCGGCAAATAAGCCTCTTTACTTTCACTTGTTAGGTGCCCAGAAATGAGCACCTAACGAAACAGATTCGTTTTCGCCAAATCATAAACTTCATTACCCTTACCACTCAGAATGGCCTTAATCATAAAGAGGCTGAAGCCTTTCATTTGCTCCGCAGTTATAGTTGGTGGCATGACCAATTCATTACGGTTCACGACAATATCGATGATTGCAGGTCCCTTTTCTGCAAAGGCGCTCATTAAACCATCTGATACTTCGTTGGCATTTTCTATACGCACACCTGCGATGCCCAAGGCTTTGGCCATGTTGGCAAAATTCGGGTTCACTAAGTCGGTACCAAAGGGCAACATCCCAGAAGCGAGCATTTCCAGTTCAACAAAGCCTAACGTTCCGTTGTTAAATATGACTGCTTTCACAGGCAAGTTGTGCTGGGCTAAGGTAAGAACATCTCCCATTAACATGGAAAATCCTCCATCGCCACACATCGCAATCACCTGCCTCTTTTTAAAGGTTGCTGCTGCGCCCAAAGCTTGCGAAAAAGCGTTAGCCATAGAACCGTGGTTAAATGAACCTAACAATCGGCGTTTCCCATTCATTTTAAGATAACGCGCCGCCCATACGGTTGGTGTGCCAACATCACAAGCGACGATCGCATCGTCGGCTGCAATATCACTGATAACCTTAGCCACATATTGTGGGTGAATTAATTTAGAGCTACTTGGCGTTGCCAATTCATCAAGCTCCAAACGAGATTTTCTATAATGAGTCAACGCTTGATCTAAATGCTTGCTATCACTTTTAGATTGCAATAAAGGAAGCAATGCACTCAACGTCGCTTTTACATCACCTACCACACCTAATTCAATGGGTGTGCGTTTACCTAATTGCTCGCCACGGATATCTACTTGAATAATGCGCGCATTGGTTGGATAAAATTGTCGATAAGGAAAACTAGTGCCTAATAATAATAATGTGTCACAAGCTTCCATGGTGTAGTAACCTGAGGAAAAACCAACAAATCCTGTCATGCCAACATCATAAGGATTATCAAATTCAACCCATTCTTTTGCTCGCAAAGCATGTACCATGGGAGCCTGTAAGGTCTTACATAATTGCATTAATTCATTATGAGCACCCTTGCAACCACTACCACAAAATACGGTGATCTTTTTCCCTTCATTGAGGATCGCGGCTAATTTCTCAAGTTCAATCTGATTAGGTCTAATAACCGGCTCAACCATTGATATCGCGGGTTGTGTCGTCTCGGTAGCCGCTTTTAATGCCATGTCGCCCGATAAGACTAATACCGCAACCCCTTTTTTTGAAATAGCAGTTTGCATAGCAATGTGCAGAAGCCTGGGCATTTGGTCTGGCGAAGTAACAACTTCGCAAAAATGGCTGCATTCTTTGAATAAGATGTTAGGGTGCGTTTCTTGAAAGTAATCGCCACCTATTTCAGCTGTAGGGATATGCGCGGCGATTGCCAACACAGGAGCACCACTTCGATGACTATCATAAAGACCATTAATCAGATGCATGTTTCCAGGGCCACAACTTCCTGCGCAAACGGCCAACTTACCCGTTAATTGCGCCTCAGCACCTGCCGCAAAAGCGGCTGATTCTTCATGTCTAACATGGATCCATTCCAGCGATTTCTTGTTATTAATCGAATTGGTAATACCATTTAATGAATCACCGACAATCCCATAAATTCTCTCAACACCTGCAGAAGTTAATGTGTCAACCAAAACGTCGGCTATTGTTGCCATAGCAATTTTCCAAATAATGATTTTTGAAGCCGTAGAAAAAGTTTAAGTTCACTACCATTAACGTTTACACATTAACAATAGTGAACTTAAGTCGTCTTAGAAACGTCTAACTTACCAGCAAACTTTCTTGCAGTGACGTTTGCAGCAATTGTCATACCAGCATTTTTTAACGCAAGTAGGTTTGCAGCAAGGTGTGCAACATGGTGTCGCATAACGCCAGGTAACAGGCGAGTATTTGTAGCATGGGCTGCAATTACTTGGCGCTGGTGCACAACGTGATGGACATGAAGGTTTACAGGGATTACCGCAGGGGCTACCACAACCAGCGTAGGATGCTGAAGCGAAAGCCATTAAACCGCCTAACAGTACTGTAGATACAATTTTCATAATTTACTCCTGTCGTTTTACAATGTAACTAATCGACATTTAATTCATCTGACAAATTCGAGTAAAATTTTAGGGCTTTACTGATCGGAATCTCAGGAAAATGCTGTTTTTTGCAAAATAAAGTTCAAAAAGTTGATTTTCACTGGATTTTGCATCAGCTTTTTTAGCTTAAAAGCGATGAATCTAAAGCGGGGGGCATTCTAGAAGAGAATCCTCACTTCATCAAGAAACGGGCATTAGAGCTCGCCTGGTGAATTGCTCAAACCTTCTATAATTAAAATTATCCCATTTCATTTTTTCGCCCAAGGCTCATAATGCGTAATGAAGTATTTTCATTTTTTGGCAATTACCGCTTTAGACATGGCAAGCAATCTAAAAACCGAATGTGCCTGTCTCCCCTGACCCAATACCATAGTCAAGATCACATAGCATTAGACACTGATGCACTTAGCGAATACGGAATTATATTTAGCGCCATGGGTAATACGCAAGAAACGGCAAATGTGAAATCAATCGCTCAATTGTCTCATCATGTTGCAAGGTTATCGCCTATTCAAAGCCTGAATATTCTTCAGTTGATACAGGGGAATCCGAGCAACGCTGTAAATGATTTGTCATCGTCTGAAATTCATAAAATTATTGATGATTTTTCCAGTGCTGCCAGACATGCTTTTGAAGCTGGATTTGATGGCGTTGAAATCCAAAGCACTAAAGATAGTTTAATTTCCCAGTTTTATAGCAGCCACACTAATCTACGTCGCGATGAATTTGGTGGCTCACTTGAAAATCGTGCACGGTTTGCACGATCCATCATGAAAGCTTGCCGACGCGTTGTACCTAAAGAGTTTCTGGTTGGTTGCAAGGTGGCACCAGAAGACCCTCAAATGGGTTTAGATATTGATGAAAGTTTGCAAATGGCGGATTGGTTATCCCATGATGGGGCGGATTTTATTACACTTTCACTGTCAAATGTCCTATTAGCCTCTAAAAAATATTTGCATCTGTGCGACAAGCCTATCTTGGCCTATTTTCGTGAACGCCTAGGAAATCATTACCCCTTATTTGCTGCTGGGCGCATTGAAATGCCTACTGATGCCAAAAAAGCCATCGAATCAGGAGCAAGTTTTGTTGCAGTCAGTGATTCATTATGAATTACATCTATACTCATAGGGAAACTGTGACCTCAGGGAAAGATAATACAAATAATGGATACGCAACAAGATAGCCCCATTCAATGTCGCTTTGCACAAAATGAAGATGTGGCTTTCATTCATGAATGTCTTAGCCACTTAGTGCAAGAACAAGGTACCCAGGACCGCTATTCACAAACGCCTGAAAGTTTATTTTATGCGCTGTTTTCCCCAGAAGCTTTTGCAGAATGCATTATCGCAGAAGTGAATAATACCGCGATTGGTATGCTGCTATTTTCTGTTTCAAACATGAACTTCACCATATTCCCAAGTCCAGGCATCTACGTGCATGATATTTATGTTAAGTCAGCATTCCGTCGCCGCGGTGTTGCAAGTTTACTGGGTGATTATGTCAAAAATCTTGCGTTGATGCGTAAATATTCAAGAATTGATGGCATTATTTTAAAAGACAACGAAAATGCAATGGCTTTTTATCATAAAATCGAAGATATTAACGTACTAGATTATATTCATTACATGCGCTTAAAATTACGCTAACTGGCAATTCGTCTCGCAATGCCCACTTCCTTGCTGCTCAAGCTGAATCGTTGCATGATTGATCCCAAATTGTTTTTCTAAGGCTACCGCTAATGAAGGTAACAGTGCATCGGTTGCATCCTTAACCACTAAATGCACAGATAGTGCCGTTTCACTGGTACTGATTGCCCAAATATGCAAATCATGCAGGCTCAGAACATTATTCTGAGCCAGTAAGAAATCATTCACTTGTTCAATGTTGATGCCTTGTGGAACGGCATGTAACATCAATTTTATAGATTCTTTAAATAATCCCCATGAACTAACCATAATAAGCAGTGAAATCAATATACTTGCACCGGCATCTAACCAATACCATCCAGTAAAGATAATGCAAACACTTGCGATGATGACACCAAATGATACCGCAGCATCTGCTGCCAAATGGATAAAAGCACCCATGATGTTGATATCTTTTTTGCCGGACATAAATAAGAGTGCGCTAAGCCCATTGACCAATACACCGGCTGCCGCAACGGCAATTACAGTGATAGATTCGACCTTCTCAGGATGGGCAAGACGTAAAATCGCCTCCCAGCCAATACCACCCACCGCAACGAATATAAAAACGGCGTTGATGAATGCGGCCAGTATCGTGGTATTTTTTAAACCAAAGGTAAATCGCGTGGAGGTGCGAACTTGTGCAAGCGCAAAGCCGCCCCAAGCTATTAAGAGCCCTAACACATCGCTAGCGTTATGAATGGCATCTGAAATAAGCGCAATCGAGTTGGTTCTTAATCCATAGTAAATTTCCACGACGATAAATAGAAGTTGTAAAATCGTTGTGAATAAAAACCGCTGGTGATAATTAACTTGGTGATCCACGACTTACGAGCTTCCCTCTCGTGTACATAAAACGAGTATAGCAGGTATGTGTTAACGACGACGTTCCCAATATTCCCGACTTTGCTGTTCTCTTAAATTACTCTGAGCATCCAGGGTATTACCTTGTGATTCCATCATATCGCGATAATGACTATTCGGAGATTGGCTGCTTGGCCCCTGGCTTTGAACTCTTGCTGCGCGACTTCTCGCTTCTTGCAATGAATCTTGTGCTCGGTTGACATTTTCACGCGCATCACGCCGCGCACGTGACTCGCGACTACGATCGTAGCTTTCTCTGACAGAACTGCTACTCACATGACCCTGTGAACCCGAATGCTGTATTCTGACAAGGGGTCTTTTGGCTTCGGTTTCTAGTGGGTATACAAGTAATAGGATAGCCATGATCAAAATCATGATACCTACTAGGACTTTTCGTATTTTTGGATAACTGGTTAACCACATAGGAGACCATCTATATCGAACTCTATGTGGCTATGACCTTTTCAACGCTTGAAAAGTTCCGACTCATTTTTTTTAGTTTTCTTTTTGTGCTTGTTTTAACCAGGCAACTTCTTTACCGCGATAGTGTTTGGGTAATCGTTTAAGTCGCTTTTGCATATGACGCAAAACTTCTTCTGCCCGAGTTTCATGGTTCAATTGACGAAGATGACGTAAATAATAATATGAAGCAGCTAAACCGTTGTAATAATCATGCAATCTCTCGAACTCACGGTTAGCTTGCACAAATTCTCCCAGTGCTGCCAGCGTGCGAGCATATAGTAAGTGCCCTTCTGCATCGGTTGAATGCATGCCGGCACGATGGCTAAATAAAATCTCTAAGACAAATTTTGCTTCATGAAATTTTTCAAGACCAAACAGGGCTTTTGCTTTATCTTGTAATAAATGCGGATCATGGCTAAATTGATTTTTTAATAAGCTATCAAGTATTTCTAAAGCTTGTTTGTAATCATGCAGCTCAATATAAGCCCTGGCAAGCGCATGCTTATTTTCGATTGTGGGCTTTTCATTGGCAGCATGCCATTTAGCTTCTAATAGCTGATAAGGATTAGGTCTATGAAATTGTTTCAGGGTTTTGCGAACATGAGCATCGTAAAGCTGTGGCCCAAATTCAACAATCAGATAGCCGATCGCTCCCACAAATGGAACCAGCAATACTAACAACACAAAAGAATATGCGTAGCCTCTATGCAAAGCATGGATCACACAGCCGGTTTGAATTAATAATACACCTAATGCGATAGCCATTATATACATGGATCTTTACCCCCCGATAAGTTCATGTAAGTTAACTCATTTACCTCTTAGAACGCAATTTATCCATGACCAACGGGATGCTATTGGGCCTAAACGGCTTTGCTGAATATGCACCTCCTGCGTCGTGGGTTATAATGCACGCCATATTTTACACCGTGGTACTTTCAGCTGACTGAGTGATTATGCGTATATTGCCTATTCTATGTTGTTTTATGCTCTTGGCAGGCGGTATGGGTGGTTGCGCTCATGGTCCACAGCCACGTTTTGTATTATTACCAGATGT
>CAZCXZ010000029.1:0-3326 GCA_964502705.1 Uncultured Candidatus Berkiella sp.
CAATTTAATTTTAGTTCATATACAGGATGTGTCAGATCTAGTTCAGACTTTTACACCTAAGTAAACGCTTCACTTCATATCAACACATTTGCCCTCACTCGCCCCGTCATGCTCTTTGAGCTTCACCAGGGCGACCTCTCCCGCGTTATTGCGCGAGTGGGCAATTGTTCGCGTAAACGCTCACGTTTTAAAGCCACACAGAGCAAGAACTTAAATCAAAGTGCATCATTCGCTGCACTTTGATTGTTAAGCTTAGATGTGTATTTAATACTTCCATAACAACTTCCATTATATTCTCTTCAATTTTTTTTAACTACTTGAGTACTTTCAAGCGCTGATTCAGCCACAAGCCAACGACGATTTCCTTCAAGTTCAATTGTTACATCCATTACTTAAGCTTTTAAAAATTTAATTATAGAAGTCTTAATCGTTGCTTTTCTTATACTTTTCACATTTGTCTTATGTAGGTTACTTCTTTAGTTTCTGTATTTACCCACACTTTTATGTCTGGCGGATCAACAACAGCACCTGGTATTAATGTATGTGGATTCATAAATATTACTTCTTGCTTATCTCCACTCTTTTCTCCAAATTCACAAGGTCCAACAAAAGGTATTTTTCTTTTTGTTAAATAATCTTCTGCAAGATTCCTGATTTCATCATTAGTCATTAGTTAACCTCGACTTTTTAGTTCTAAGACGTTCTACATAATCTATTGAAAATTGTTTTTCAAGTTCGTTTAGGCCAAACCATAAACGATTGCTTTGTAATCTTTCTAGAACCATCCGTTCGCGTTCATATCTAGTAAGACTTGCATATCCCTTAAAACCTAAATTATTATAATCTAAGAAATGAGACAATTCATGTTTGACTTGTAATACAGTTGGGTTTGCCGGCCAAAAAATCTGCGGTGCACTGTTTGGTAATGCAATGAAGTATGGATCCATATCATCAGCAATACCAAAAACACTTACACCTCTTCTTTCAAGGTAATTGACTAAGCTATTTAATTTATCCTTAGGATACAATTGCCCATCTAAAAATTTAGAAGTTGTATGGTCTAAGACAGGCTTGTTGAACAATAACAAATTATCAAACGGCAATCCAGAATACAGTTTCGCTGGCTCAAATAAAGGCCCTTGTAAACCATAATCTTTAAAAAACTGCATATTAACGGGATTTTCTTTTAGCAATTTATAAGCTTGTGCTGAAGAATAACCTACACCACGTAATAAAGCCTCACCAGCGACTAGGTAAATCAAATCCTTCATACCAGCTGTCACTAGCTCTTCCGCTGGTCGCTGACCTGTTTCATTTACCCAATTAACAAGTGTTGTACCTGTCTGCGTAGCTTCATTACGCACAAGTCGCCCAAATTCATCTCGAACATAGGATACAACTGCACCTCCCAAATAAATTCTATTTTGTTTATCTGAGAGATATGTTGCCGCAGCTGAAGTAAACTCGCCAAGTGCTCTGATACCTTGCATGGTTACTGTTTCTTCATCATGCAGTGCACGATAGACATCAGCACCAAGGTAACTACCTGTTTCATGACAGAAATCTTTCACGGCATTAAAAACCGCTAATCGCAAATTAACTTGCTCTACTTCACATACTCCTAAGAAGAAAGCATAACTCTTAGACCAATCAGATGGATTTAGCTTCATTTCCTCCCACTTAGCAGGATCAGATAAAAATGCAATCGCTGAACGGGCGTGGTTCACAACATTTTTAAGCATCGAAGCTTCAATATCGATCTCTTTATAATCACTGATTTTAGTAAAATCTCTTAACGTAAAAGCAGCATTTTGAGGTATCGGAAACCTTAACGGCAACATGGGCTGCGGAACTGCTTCCCATTGAAATACCGGTATTCGCTGTGCCTGAGATTGAGGTTGGGCTAAGTTACGGGTTTGAGAACGGGTTTGAACTGTCGTAGCCTGTGCCGCCGCTTGTGCTTGCGCTGAAAACATTAAAGGCTGAACAGAGACACTGCTTTCAGACTCCCATGGCATCACCACAACATGTGGAATATCTTTGATCACACGCACAGGATAAGGAACAAAGGTTTTATCTGTAACCGTTTCAGAAGGCGTTACATCCGTTTTACTTGCGACAACTACTGGTGATGGTGTCTTGGGTGTAATCGTAAATAGCGGCGGTGTTTTAGGTGTAGTAAAGCGAATTACCTGAAACTGATTACCATAGGTAAAACCTGCTGCTACACCACTCGCATTGACACTGGTACTGACACCACCAGTGGTTTTCAATATTTTCTTACCATAATGTGTGACTTCTTCTTTGGCGTGATCCCACCAACGTTTGAGGCCATGCGATCTACTGGGCACATGAGGAACAATCACGGGAGAAACATACTCACCCACTTCTGCAATCGATATGGCATTGGTTTGATTTTGTAGCACATTCGCAATAGCAAGTGCCGCACCTGCTTCATCTTGCGCTTCTAATGGTGCTGTTAACATGTCACTAAATGAAACGTCATCATTCTGAAAGATAAAACTCTGTCCTTCACGATAACTAAAGCCATTTTGTAACTGCTGACTAATACTTGAAGCACGTAATTGCGGTGTAGGTGCATTCACATTACTCAGCAATTGCTGCGCTATCTCTAAATCCATATTGTGTTTTAGTGTCGATATATGTGTTGGATCTAAAGTTTGATTAGCCAAACTAGCAGCTAAGGTATCGATTTCTTGTAAACGCACATCAATCGTCGGTGAAGTGATAAATAAATATTTATAATCCACCAATGATTTTGCTAAATTTGCAGCCCTATGTGCTTGAGATGAAGGGCCACCGCTATCAATCATCACATTGACGGCCATGTTTGATTGACCCAGTAATATCAATGTATTTTTAATTGCTTCGCTATTGTGTACCCTATCCCAATTGTTAGGTTGGTTAAGAATTTGTCCAATCATATAGCTATCGGCTGACTCAGCACCGTTTGCTGTTTCGTAAGCTATTTTATTTTGCAAAACGATATTTAGTTGCTTATCGTATTGATCAGAAATAACATGATATTCATTTAATGCGGCCTCATTTATCTTCTGCAAATGTGAACGCTGTTGAACCAGACTTGTGCGATAGTCTTTGGTTAACATTGCGATATGATGTGATACCACGATATTTAATTGATCAGCTTTGTGCTTATGTGAACCAAAAGCGCTTATCAGTGAGCTTTTGATCCGAGCATCCGCATCTGATACGCTTATCATTCCGGTTGCTACAATGGCATCCAAAATCAGTTTAACTACTTGTTCGCAATCTCGTGGATATTGTGCTAAGGCATTTTCAACTGT
>CAZCXZ010000029.1:3336-14251 GCA_964502705.1 Uncultured Candidatus Berkiella sp.
GAATTTAATGATGGCGGGCTATCAATCGCTTTAATTCGTAAATCAATGACGTCAAAATCATTTTTTGCACTTAAAACCGTTTGCTCAGAATTCTTTAATTCAACCCAATCATCAGCAAGCGTATCTTGCGAAAGATACAGTTTACCAAGCAGCAAATGAATTTCATTTTGCGCATTTTTAAATGCTAGTATCTGTTCTGAGATATGCTTATCCATCTCCTCTTTATGCTTAGGAAGTTGTTCCTTTTCAACAGGATTCGCAAGCTTCAACCATTCAGATTCCGTAGCAGCCAATGCAACATTCAACTCAACAAGTGTTTTTTCGGCCTCTTGTAGTTGGTTGTTTATTTCAGTAAGTAATACTTCATCTGCATGATGATTTTCATGAAATTGAACCTCACCTTTTAAATGGGCAATTTTAATTTGCGCAGAAAATTGATTTTGCTGGGCTTCTTTATATTTGAATTCAAGCGCACCTTTGGGTGTCTTTTGCCAAATCTCATCATAAGCTTTTTGACTTTCACTTACTTTTTCAGAAAGCGATTCACATTCTTGATTAATAACAGATAATTGTTCTTTGGCGATTTCAATTTTCGATTCAAGCATTGCTTTTTCATTAACCGCACTAGTATCCAAAACATCACGCTCTTCTTCTAATACTTTAACTTTTTCCTCATGCGTGGTTTGCTCTTCTTTTTTAGCGAGCAGTTTTTGAGACAAGAGTATCTTTTGATTTAGTAGCAAAAACTGCAACGTCAAATCACGATGCAATGAAACAGGCAGTAAATGCTCTGCAATGGTATGTTCAATCTTCGTTAATACTGTTTCGCGCCATTGCAGGATTTCGCGAGAATAATATTGCATGGATGCATACAAAGACAGAGGATACAGACTCACACTGGTTAATGCTGAAGCAATAGTTTCATCGAGTGTTTGCAGCCCAACATCAGTAATTGCCTTCCTAACAGTATCCAAACTGATGCCCGCATACGATAAAACGGTATGTTCGAACCAACCAACGCTTTCCTGCAATCCCTGATGCATTTGCGAAAACTGATGCATCGTCGCGACAAAATTCTCGCCAAGTTCTTTGCCTAATAAGCTCGTCCACAAATCATATGCATTGGATAGCTCTACATTTTGTGCCCCTTCAGATCGAGCACGATCATAGTTTTGATATGCTTCGACGGCAAACATACCCATTTCACGGCCAAAGAAATAAGCGGCGCCCTGTAGTTCACGATTATCGGTAAATCGGCTTGCAACATTTGCTGCCCCCATACCAACGGCAACACCTGCTACGCGTCGAGCGGGATTAGCCGCAAAATCTAACCAACCGAGCACTTGAACAGCACCTTGCACTACTGTTGAAGTTACTGTCGCAGCTGCATCTAAGCCACTTTCTACAAATTTAGGTGCGTTATTATGGATACTGGGTTTGACAAAATAATATAAAGCCGAGGATTGTTGCATAATAGTAGGCATACCATATAACAGGGCTTGATGAGCCGCAGCAACCCCCATGCCAACAGGGCCTTTAGAATAAGTCAACACGGTGCTACCCACCACACGGCCTATATTTAGGGCTTGATTTATTTTAGTTGACTCAAGTAGACCACGAAATGCTTTTTGTGATTGATAAAAATTGAATACTTTTCCAATGGTGCTTTTGGAACGCTCCGCATTCGCCTGTGCTTTAACAGCCCCTTTGCCTTTTAAATATTGAACAACCTTTTCATGGCTATCTGCTAAAGTTAACGCATTAATTCCCTTTTCCGGCAAATCATTCACATCAAACGTACGTGTTTTTAACCGACTCCAGTAGGATTGCGAAGGTGCAAGCACTTCAATATAGTATTTAACAATATCCAAATCGCCTACTGCGCAAGCAGAATGAAACGCCAAATAATGTGTATCATTTTCAACAAAGGGATCAACCCCTATATTCAACGCTTGTTTAAAACGCTTAACATCTTTGGTAAAAGCAAAAAAATGTAATAACGTCGAACCATCGATACTACGCAAGTCTGGCAAAGCTTCTGTATTCTTTTTAGCAACACAGTCATCGAAAATGGTATTGACAATGTCTGGGGCATTTGAATTTAACGCGATCCAAAGCGGTGTTATCGCTTGCGTTGTTTGCACCTGTTCTTGAAATAGCGCTTGCACGGCATTAGGGTAGGCAACAATGTTAATATCGGCGCCATTTCGCACTAAAGCATCAAAAGCTTGATTCTTACCAAATGAAGCGGCAAGATGAATCGGTGCCAACCCCAAACTTGTTACCGTGTCGACATACACACCTGCCGAGTTAACGAATAATTCAATTGATCTGGGAGCATCGTCAATTGCAGCATAATGAAGCGCTGTATACCCCATGCTGTCCATTTCACGCATGTTAGCGCCCAGTTCTTTTAGATATAAAATTAATAAGTGTCTACGCTCACCAATTACCACAGACCAAACACCTAGTGTGGCAGCAAGCAGTAATGGCGTTAGTCCATTTTTGTTTTTGATATTGACATTCGGCTTTGCATTCAGAACTTCTAACAAACACGACTTTCCAGTTTGTTTATAAGCCATAAACGCATGATGCAATAGCGTATCACCTTGCTTATCAACCTTATTCAGTATTTCAGGATTTTCACTAAGGTGTTTTTTGAGTGCAACCGTTTCGCTTTGATAAATGAGTTCTATTGCCGTTTCAAAGGAACGATGACACATTTGCTCATCTAAGGTTTGAATAATGTAGGCTGACTTAGCCAACGATTTGGCAGTTTGATTTTGTTTATTCTTTGCCAAAATATCAAATCTTACTTGATGACGCGACAATTCTCGGTTTTGTAAATATCCCACTTTACACAACCTTTCAACCGCATCACTATTAGTATGTGCGCTTGCAATGTGCAAAGACGTGTCACCTTGCAAATTCGGTTTTGCGACTAACGCGCTATTTTCAGTTAAAGCAAATATAACATCGCGATTATATACTTTTGCTGCAATATGTAAGGGAGTATTACCATCACGGTTAGGCAAGTTGATTAAACGTGCTACACTGGACTTTAATTTTAAAATAGTGATTAGATCTTCTTTAGTGCCCTTTTTAGCAATCACATGCAGAATATGATTACCTTGCTCATCTTTTACGGAATCGAATTCCGTTTTAAAAGAACTTCTAGCCAGCTCAATCAACAAGTCGACATTATCTTCTGCTAAGGCTTGTATAAATTTATTCTTAACTAATATGCCTATCTTCTCAGATAGGATAGATTGAATTTTAAAATGATTAAAGCTTTTTGCTTTATCAAACGCGCGTAAAACCAGTTCATCATCTATTTTAGGTTTCACATACGATAAAATATGAATAATCGATTCTACTTGACGAGCGACGACCGCCACTTCTAATGCATTCATAGAAGAGTTAAATCGTTGTTTTCCTCTTGGGCTTCGCTCAGATCCCGGTTTTAACAATAAGCTTTCACGCCAATCTGCGCCTTCTCTAAGCAGGGCCGCTACTTTATGCGTGTCACCCTCATCAACTGCCTGATGCAGCGGGCGCCACTGCGGCTCATCATCCTGTAACGATCCAGATAGAAAATCTTTCATAGAACTTACTCCTGTAAACAGTTCCGTTTTGTACAACGCTTAATGCAGATTTTAAGAAGGCATGCGAGATCGAAAGCGATTTAGCGAAGAGATGTGTTCATGTAACGTGGCAAACTTATTTCCATTGCCCTTTGTGAGGTGTGGCATCGACTGCTCCTTATATTCCCTGATGCGAAGTGCATTATAGTGAATTCAATTTTATGAGCAATCGATTTATTGCATTTTATGTTGATTTTATTAGCGTATTTGCACGTTACCTGTGCTCAACCTTGAACGAGAAGGGAAGAATTCATTTAAGTGAGCTGCTCGTTAAGCGCTTACAATTCATGTTTTAGATAACCATGACTTTCTTATATCGCAGGATCTGCGCCTTTTAGTCATTCAATATAGGTCACAATTTTCGCTGATTTAAGTGTATGAATTTGCGGAACGTTTCGATCTTATTGAACAAAACGCGGCCTTCGTTAGTCACAGCATTAAATACGTAAAATTCAGGTTTGGAGCATATGCCATGAGGTATAATGTTTTCGACCTTTACGAAGGAAGCGTTAGGGGCGATAGATTAAAGGAAGTTGCATTTAAACTCGACTATGCCAAACCTGCCAAATCCGGTCAAGGCGTTAACGGCGCCAGTGATGAAATCAATGAAGCACAACTCCTTAGTGGCTTACACCCTTCGGTTCTTTCGCTGTTAAAATTCGATGTGAAATACAAATCACTCGATGGCGCGCCCATATCAGAGCTTATTAAAGATATTCATTTTAAAAATGCTATATTCAATGTGGCAATAAATGCCGCACGATTAGAAAAACAAGTCATAGAATTAAAGCAATTACACTTTCAACAGCAAGATATTGTGAAAGCAATTGAAGTATTAAATGAGCTAATCAAGAAAGAAAGGCAAACCGAAGAGGATCGCATCCAAGGTAATGTCGCTTTACAGCGCCAAATTGAAGCTCAAAACGAACAATTACGCCAAATGATGAATGATTACATGCAACAACGCGCTGAGAGAATCAAGGCACTGGAAGATACCATTAAAGAATTAAATGCCAGAGAAAGAGAATTAATTAAATTTGATAAAGAATTATTGCAAAAGGCCAGCCAGCAATATGCGAGTAGGTTGGATGATGTTAAGAACGCGCAGGGACAACCTATTTTAGGTGACTTAACCGATGCACAGAAGCTAAAATATGCTGAAGGCTCGATGGATGACGCATTCAAAATAAAACGCAAGTATGACAAAAGGCGGGAAGGTATCGATAATAGAATTGATGAAATCGATAATGAATTAAAGGCATTGAACAACGGCAACAGTAACACCTCTACTTTCGACAACGATAACCGTACAGTCAGCACTGCCTTTCAACTACATTCCGGCAGAAGCGATAATGCGCCAAAAATTGAAAAACTTAAAAAAGAGCGTAAAGAATTAGTCCAAGAAAAAGATAACTTAAAAGCGGAAGAAGACGCAGAACTCAAACAAGCTGTTCAAGATAATGTTAAGAAAGCGAGCGGTAAAACAATTAGTGAGGAAGATTCTGAAATTTTAAGTGAAGATTTGCAGGAAAGTGATCAATTCCAAGAAATGTATGTGAATAGGAGTGCGGTGCATGATGAGGTAGAGGTGCTGGAGGAGTTGAGGGAGGAAGTGGTTGAGGAAGTGGAAGCTATAATACAGTTTAAGGAAGATACTAGTAAGATTCTTGCGACTGAAAGCAAGGTCTCATTTAGCACTGAGGATGCTGCAGATGAAGAGATGGCAGCCTTACTAGCAGCGATGAATATGAGCGAAGGAAATGAGTTTTTGAGTACATCTGAGGTAACTTTAGACGCGTCCATGCGTGCTAAAGCGAATTAGTTTTTTAATTAGTATCCGAACTTACTTACAGTTTTTGCAGCTGTTCCTGTGTGAACTGGTGTTTCTACGGCACCCGCTTTTGGCGCATATGAACTTGAAGCTTGATTTAGCAACGCTCTATCTTGGCTCTCTAAAGCAGCTTTACGAGCATCTATAGATACTAGCTGGCCTTCTAGTCTTTCTATTTTCATAGTCGCTTTTGCCATTTGGATATGTAATAAATACTCACGCTGTTGTGTTGGTGAAAGTGCTTTCATCATTGCAATCTTATCTGCGCCTTTCGCGTCAGCTATTGATTGGAATAATGCAACATTGTCTTGTTTTGGACCATCTAAAGCCATTGTTATGCCCTCTTTGTAGGATTGACGAAAAAGATTGAATTATACAGAGGGTTAGGGTTTCGGTTCAATCAAAAATGACCGTTTTAAGCTACTTAGCTAGGAATAAATGACTCAGTGGCACTGGGTTTGTGTACAAATTAAGTAAATTTCTGAGTTTATGGTTGTATATTCACTGATTTAGGTGTTGGGCTGGAGATTTACTGCTTCCCTTCTCCCAGTGTGGGAGAAGGTGGCCCTGCGAAGCGCGTAGTGCGTAGCGGGGACGGATGAGGGTTAATTAAAAGCATTTATCATTTGTAATTCCCAATACCGAGCAAACCGCACGTAAATTAGTTTTCTTCAGCAGCAGTAGCTGCGTCAGAATTTAGCCCCCGTTGTCGTGCTAAAGCACTTCCGCCGTCGCTAAAGCTATGGCGGACTAGATGCCGGGCAAACCGCGTGAAGAATAAAGAAAAAGAGGAAATTTTAGGACACATCCATGCGTATTAAAGCAAATTAAAATTTATATTCTATCGTGCCCTGATCTGAATCCGCTAACACGCCATCATCTTTCACAAACTTGTATATATACCCTGTTCTAATTTGTTCAACAGCTGTTGGAATTTTGTTCTCATGGGTACTTCTAAACCTGGATAAGACTAATTGGGCTCATAGTAAGGCAAATACGCATACGTTGAAAGCTGGGCTGACTTGCTAGTCTGCGCTAGATTGTTAAAAGCTTCTGAACTAACATTAGTATATACATACCGCATTCATTATATGGACAAGGATGTCTTCCATGCCAAGTGTTAAGCCGCTGCTCATCCTTGCCTTATGTCACTGCCTCTATACACAGCCCCTTTGTGCCTCTGCAGGCCATGATCATGCTGAAGAACAATCTAAAGAACATGTCACACTTTCAGCTGAAGCTGCTAAAACAGCGGGCATTGAAACAGAGATTGCGGGCCCTGCCACTATCAGCGACACGGTTAAAGTCACTGGGCAAATAATGCTCAATCCAAATCAAAGTGTGGATGTTAGAGCAAGATTTCCAGGCGTGATCAAGGAAGTGTATGCCAACGTCGGTGATGTGGTAAAAAAAGACCAAACACTGGTTAAAATTGAAAGCAATGGTACATTAGAGCATTACACCGTGACGGCTCCACAAGACGGCACCATTATCACGCGCAATACCAATATTGGCGATCTTTCACAAGAAAAACTTTTGTTTACCATTTCCGACTTATCAAAGCTTTGGGCGAAATACCATGTGTTTCCGAATGATATTGCAAAAATTAAAAAAGGCGATCCGGTTGAAGTTCTTAGCCTTGATAACAAATATCACACAAATAGCACTATCTCATTCATATCGCCTATTGTCGATCCATTAACACAATCTGTTTTTGCAGTTGCTGAAGTACCAACCAGCAGTGAGCCCTGGCGCGCAGGCACGATCATCAAAGGGAATATCCTTGTTTCAAAGCAACAAGTTCCCTTAGCCGTAAAAGTATCTGCATTACAAAAACGAAAAGAAGCAACCGTGGTATTCATACAAAACGGTGATGAATTTCAAGCAAAAGAAGTGAAACTTGGCAAATCAGATCAAGAATGGGTAGAAGTATTAAGTGGTATCACGCCCGGCACAAACTACGTTGTAAAAAATAGCTTTATCATAAAATCAGAGCTTGAGAAAGCAGGTGCCTCACATGAGCACTAAGCGGATACAACAATGTTAACATCGGTTTTACATTTTTCAATCAAACAACGCTGGATTGTATTATTGATTGTTTTTAGCATTTGCTGTTTGGGTGTTTACAATTTTCATAAGTTTCCGATTGATGCTGTTCCTGATATTACCAATGTTCAAGTACAAATTAATACGGAAGCACAAGGTTATTCCCCACTAGAAGTAGAACAACGGATTACCTATCCGGTTGAAACCGTACTGGCAGGCTTACCCAAGCTAGAGTACACAAGATCGATATCGCGCTACGGTTTATCACAAGTGACTGTGGTTTTTGAAGAAAAAACCGATATCTATTTTGCAAGGCAACTTATTTCTGAAAGACTGCAACAACTCAAAAATGAGTTACCACCCAATATTGATCCCATTATGGGCCCCATCTCCACGGGCCTTGGTGAGATTTATATGTATATTGTTGAAGCTAAACCCAATGGTGTAAAACCAGACGGTACAGCTTACACGCCGATGGATTTACGAACGCTGCAAGATTGGGTGATTAGACCTCAATTGCGTAACGTTAAAGGTGTGATAGAAGTGAATACTATCGGTGGCTATGAAAAGCTCTTCCAAGTTATTCCTGACTTGAGCAAATTGCTCGCTTATGACCTTGACATTAAAGACGTTATTACCGCACTTGAAAATAACAATAATAACGTGGGTGCAGGCTATATTGAAAAAAATGGTGAACAATATCTCATCCGAGTGCCAGGGCAAGTCAAAAATGTCGAAGATATTAAAAACATCAATATCGCTAAACGTGATGAAATTTCCATTCAAATCAAAGATGTTGCTACCGTTGAATTTGGCTACCCATTAAGAACAGGCGCGGCAACCCAAAATGGCACTGAAGTGGTGCTTGGCACGGTCATGATGCTGATTGGTGAAAACAGCAAAGAGGTTTCCACGTATGTTTCTCAAAAACTGAAACAGATTAACAGCAGCTTACCGGAAGGCGTGCATATAAAAGAAGTATACAACCGCACCACACTCGTCGATAAAACCATCAAAACAGTTGCCAATAATCTATTTGAAGGTGCCTTGCTGGTCATTGTCATTTTATTTCTGCTGTTAAGTAATTTTAGAGCCGCTTTAATCACTGCTGCCGTCATTCCCATCTCTATGCTCATGACGATTACCGGTATGGTAGAGAACCAAGTTTCCGGTAATCTGATGAGTTTGGGCGCACTGGATTTCGGGCTGATTATCGATGGGGCCGTGATTATTGTTGAAAACTGTATACGGCGCTTTAGTCTTGCTCAAAAGGAAAAAGGTGGACTCCTGACAAAAGAGGAAAGATTTCAACTGGTTGCTTCAGCCAGCGCGGAAGTCATCAAACCGAGCATTTTCGGCGTCATGATCATTACCATTGTGTATTTACCGATTTTTACCTTAACCGGCGTAGAAGGCAAAATGTTCCATCCCATGGCCTTTACGGTAGTCATTGCATTAATTTCAGCACTCGTTTTGTCTCTTACCTTTGTGCCTGCAAGTATTGCCGCCTTTGTTACGGGACGTGTTAAAGAAGAAGAGAATATCGCGGTTAAATTATTCAAAAATGCCTATTCTCCACTCTTAAAATGGTCGCTAAAATTTCCTATTGTCATAGCAGGTTCAGCATTCCTCATTTTTATCCTGAGTATTTTTGTCTTTATGCGCTTGGGTTCTGAGTTTATTCCCAATTTAGATGAAGGTGACATTGCATTACATGCCATGAGAATACCTGGAACCAGCTTAACTCAAGCGATTGAAATGCAAGCCGCCGTTGAAAAATCATTAATGCAAATGCCTGAGGTCCATGATGTATTTGGTAAAATTGGCACAGCGGATGTTGCAACTGACCCTATGCCACCCAATGTTGCCGATACCTATGTGATGCTCAAACCTCGTAAAGAATGGCCTGACCCTAAAAAAACCAAAGCTGACTTATTAAAAGAAATGGAAACAACGGTTAAGAAAATACCGGGAAACAACTATGAATTTTCACAACCCATTCAAATGCGATTCAATGAATTAATATCGGGTGTACGAAGTGATGTCGCTATTAAGATATTTGGTGATGACCAGGAAGTCTTACTTTCCTTGGCAAATAAAATTGAAAATTTACTTGAGCGCATTCCAGGTGCCAAAGACGTAAAAATTGAACAGGTAACTGGATTACCATTATTAAGCATTATTCCAAACGAAACAGCACTAAAAAGATTTGGCATTAATATTGCGACTGTCCAAAACGTAATCAATACAACAATGAATGGCATGGTTGCTGGCAAAATTTTTGAAGGGGACAAGCGATTTGATATTGTTGTCAGACTGCCTGATTATCTTCGAGCGAATTTAAACACACTCGAGCTTTTACCGATCCCATTACCCTCAACAATAGGTGAAGGCCAACCTGATCGCATTCCGCTTAAAGAAGTGGCTAATATAGAAGTAACCTATGGGCCCAATCAAATCAGCCGAGAAAATGGCAAAAGAAAAATCATTGTAACGACCAATGTACGGGAAAGAGACTTAGGCAGTTTTGTTAAAGAGGCTCAATCCTTGATACAGTCTAGCATCACCGTTCCAGCTGGCTACTGGATTGATTATGGTGGCACATTCCAGCAGCTTATTTCAGCACAGCATCGTTTAATGATAGTGGTTCCCATTGCATTACTATTGGTATTTGTACTTTTATTTATTGCCTTCGATTCAGTATTACTGGCATTAATTATTTTCACCGGCGTGCCATTAGCGCTAACAGGTGGCGTTACCGCCCTTTGGATCAGATGCTTACCCTTCTCTATTTCAGCCGGTGTGGGGTTTATCGCCCTTTCGGGTGTCGCCGTTTTAAACGGACTTGTGATGGTCGCTTTTATCAAAAAACTGCAAGATAGTGGTCGGTCACTGGATGAATCGATTATCGAAGGTGCCCTCTCACGCACCAGAGCAATTTTAATGACAGCGCTCGTTGCCAGTTTAGGTTTTCTACCGATGGCGATTAATATTGGAGCAGGTGCAGAAGTACAACGCCCACTTGCTACCGTTGTTATAGGCGGCATCATCTCTTCCACCTTATTAACGCTGTTAGTGCTGCCTGCTATTTATAAGTTATTTCATAAACGAGTGAAGAAATAGATCATAAAAGTTAACTATTCAACACCACTTTAGTATCGTTTTCGTCAAACTTATTTAGCCATTTATCCCCTTATTTAAGCATTTCCAACCTTCATCCTATTTTGTATGATTCTTTGCAAAAGCGAACTTACTTAAAATGCTCGTCTTTTATAGGAGTATTTAATATGTTTGAGAAGTTAGATTTAAACAAGACGATGTATTTCAAAGATCGTGAGCCACAAACCTTTAAAACGGCTTTGCTAGAATTGTCTGAAAAACTTTGCATTAACGG
>CAZCXZ010000029.1:14261-33692 GCA_964502705.1 Uncultured Candidatus Berkiella sp.
CATCGAAGAGAAAGTCATCACTGCTCTCAGAAACGAATCGATTTCTTTAACACACGGAATATCATCTATAAATTTTTCACATGAAACTGTTGCTGCCTTTCATCAATGGGCGATGAATATTCATAATGACAACCTTGATTTGCCACCAGGCACTCGCTTCCCCAATAACATTGTCTATGACATGATTAGTGAATTACGAAGAAACCCAAAGGAAAATATCAATTTACGTTTCTGCATGGAAGGTTTCAATGCACGAAAAATCTCCAAAGGCGAAACTCCTTCATTAGATTTTATCAGCACTTCTTTGATGTTAGATGTATTATCAGTGCAACCTAAACCCTTATCACCTACCGGGAGAGATTTCTTAGCGAAATATGACAGCACGACTGCTTTTGCACCTGTTCAACAGCAATTAGAAATCGTCATGACTGAAAAGCTAAAAGGCAATTTGTTTGACTTTTTAACCACCAATAAAGCTTTAGATTTTTCAAAGGCATTTAATTCAGAAACTGGCGCTAACGCTTATGGTTTGGTCGAATCAGTTGCAAAGGGCTTATCACTTTTAGATTCGTATCCTGCTGATGCACTGCATGCAGATATGGAAACGATGGTAACGGATATCAAATCAAAATTAACACCGGTACTGCAAGCTTACCAAGATACAAAATCTTCATTACCTGCTCGCTTACTAGCCTATTGGGATGCATCTGAATTTGTTTGCCGAGCAATTGTTGCCCTGCAAATAGCGGCTGCGAAAGATGCTAAATATCAATCAGCTTTAAACGAATTTATGGATAATCCGGTTATTGCTGATATCTATCAACGTAGTTTAAAAGGCAACTTCCCTGGAAAAGCACGTAACGACGATATTCAGAACGTTGAAGTAACGGAACTCTTCCTACAATCCGATGTTTCACTGGCTGCGCGTTCAAAGCAGTCCTTGAAAGCCTAAACTCTCAAATTAAATAGCGGTCATGAGCATCATTACCATGCCCGCTATTTATTCAATCACATTACACTACTGTTTAAATGAAAAGTACCCCCCTCAAGGAAATAAGGGAGAGAGAAAGAGAGGCGGTACAAACCGGTCATCTGCGTTAACTCAAAAACTAATATCTAAATCCAGAAGTACTTGGAGCATAATCTGGAACGGAACTTGAAGCTTGATTAGCCTCTTCAACATCAAACGATGCAAAGTAAAAATCAGCGGCAGGCGTAAACGCAGCTCTTTCTGCTTGAACATAGGTTTCTTTCGCGTCGACAATTTTTTGCTGCTGAAGTGTATCTTGCTTTTTCTTCATTTGTTCCACATAGGCAATATAGCCAGCTTCTTCAGACGCAGTAAGTTCACTTCTCAATCTGGTTTTCGCTTCGCCGTTTGGTAATCTCAAGATTGCGAGAAATTTCTTTAATTCCGTAGTGGTAGGCCCACCTGATGCCATGAATATACCCTCTTTGTTCGATTTTATGATTGATAAAATGAATAGGATTATAAGGCAATAATTTGAATTTGATACTAAGCCTTTATCCTATATCAGGACGCTATTTTTACTGATTTAGATGGCAGACCAAGGATTACGTCCTTGCCCCTTTCTTTTTTTAAAGAAAGGGGGCTATTTTAAAGAAGTTATTTTTCAGTGAACTCGAAACACTCTAATTGATAGGAATATTTATCAAGATCAATTATTCCGTCAATAACATATGGCTGCAATGCTTTCGCATGTTTATCTAATATTTGATAACAATCATACATATCAACATCATCATTAGTAATAGGATTAAAATCAAATATTTTCTTCAAAAGATCTAACTCAATCGGCTTAAGTTTTAGTTCTTCTTGAATCATATATGCGCCATGTTCATCTGGCACTTTGCTGTAAGCGCCGATTGATCTTTCAAGCCATCTTTTTGTCATGGTTTTACTCTCCTGTTTGACTTGGCTGCGCTACGAATATTACCTGTAACAGGATCATAACCGCCTTTATGAATACCTCTAGGGGTGTAAACTTCAACTTCTCCATGTCGTTTATCCCACTCTAATATTTCACCACCCGGTAATTTCCAGCGTGTCCTTTGTTGGCCGTCAGCATCATATGTTTTTGAATTAGTGGTTTTCGCCTCCGGAAACCCTGGTAATTCCTTTGGTGCAGGAACATATCGCTTATCCGGATCCGGAGCATTCGGTCTGGTCTTATCATTTGGCTTTGATTTTCTGAATAACCCTAAACCACTTTGGGCAACCATCAGAGGAAATGATGTTACATAGACACTAGACTCACTCAGATTAAGAGCAGCATTATATTCCGCCGCATAATCATCTCGCTGTGTATTCAAAGATGCAAGCGATGCTTGCATTCCTACAGCACCCGCCGCTTGAGCGCCAGCGGCACTCAAACCCGATAACACGGCAGGGTTAGCATGCGCATTACCAATCACTAAATCAACAATTCGTTCACCCAGGCTAGGCTCTGGTTGCACCACCGGTAATAACGGCACAACTTCTCCTACCTGTTGAAGCAACAACCCACTTTCTAACTCTGGGACTAATGAGATGTCTTTATGTTTAGCCAAGGGGCTGACGAACATCTCATTAAAGGCGATTGGCGCCGGCTTCGTACGCAAAGTTGACGTTGTTGTCGACCAAGCAGGCGCAACTTTACCCCTTGGCGCATCATTCGCTGCCAAGAGCGGCGTATAAATGGGTGTCCTTTCAGCTTCGTTTGCCGCCAGCAAGGGGGTGTAAATGGGTGTCCTTTCGGCAATCTCAGCTGGTGGTGGTAAAGGCACGAGAGCGGTATTAGCAGGGCCTCCAGATGTTAATAACCCCTTAGGTAAGCTAATCGTCTTATTTATTTTAGCAAACGGATTAGGAATAGGTAGCATTGTGCCAGTGGGAACATGTACTAACGCTGGAGTATGCGTTGTACCATCAGAGACTAAACCAATACCCACATTACCGCTTAACACAGCATGACGAATATTCTTCTCAACCGATGCGAAATACCGATGGATTTTGCCACGGTGTTCATGCTCAATCTGCCGCGCAAATGCATCCCCCGTGCCTTGCCAACGATTCTCTGCAATATTACGCGATGTTTGCGCAATAAACTGCGCAGTTTCATCTAAGGTTTGATATCCCCAAACCGATTCGAACTGACCACCCGTTTGATCTTGCTTGCGAAAGGTCTCGTTTACAATATCAATAAAGCCCTGTTCAATTTTATCGTTTTTAAGATCAAACTGCTGATCAAAGAATTTTCTGAACAGCATAAAGGTCTCAGGCACGGTTAACGGTTTGTAACCTGAAGCCTTTTCAAGCATCGCTGTCATTTGGTGAGCCGCCATCGCAGCTCTTACCGTGCGTGCATCAAGATGTGAAAAGATGGTCGGAATTGATTCCCCCACATTCGCACCCGACAACACTAAATCGGTATAAAAGCTACATATAATAAATGTTTTAACCCGATCAAAATTGACAACCACCGCATTTTCATTGATTTTAGTTGCACTGTGCTGCATTTCATTAAAGTAAGCTCTAAAGAAATCTTGCATTTGACACTTCTGTGCATGCGATAATTGACAAAAGAACAGCGGATTCTCAAA
This sequence comes from Uncultured Candidatus Berkiella sp., assembly GCA_964502705.1. Taxonomy (GTDB): domain Bacteria; phylum Pseudomonadota; class Gammaproteobacteria; order Berkiellales; family Berkiellaceae; genus Berkiella. The sequence goes on from CAZCXZ010000029.1 coordinate 17,865, forward strand.
CACCAAAATCTGCGCTGCATACTCCGACAAACCATCAGAGCAATATTTAATATGGCTTTGATCTAAAATGTTCTTGTAATCATTTGCCGTTACTTGCCCTGCCTTTAATGTTTGTACATAGCTATCAACAGCATATTGACGTTCTTGATCTAACACTTTCTCCAGCTGAGACGCACGTGCTTCAGGTGAGGCGGCAGCTACCGCTTGCATATTTTGTTTAAGATGTTGAGCAAACCCTGCATGCAAGATCGGATCAAAATTGAACAATTGATAGTAATGGTTGTTCATTGCAAGGGTCGCGATCACCTCTTCATACTGAAGACCTTGCGCCACTAATGCAGTAGCAACATTATCTAACGCTTTAGCAACGGATAATGTGACAACCCCTTTATTAAGATAAAGCGTCAACCCTGTCCAATCTTGCGTAAATTCAATTGGATTTTCGAGTGACTTCGCATATAGCGCAGAAACACTGTCATTGACATACTCCAGCGTTGTTTGGTTTTTTGTCGTTAATAGCGGCAGGCAATTTGCTTCAACAAATTGTTTGCCTAACAACGAAACACCACGACGAGCTGTCGTTCCCATCACCTGTTGCAAGTTAGCACGATCTTTAATCAAATTTCCACGAACTTCGGCTAGCAGTTTAGCTCGCTGCTCATCCGTAAAATGCGCTGCTTGATAAAAAGGTGCCGCGAGGATCACTTGCGCGCACACTTCACCAAAGTCAGCGCCCTTCTCACTCATATGTGTCGCTGTTTCAGTTAAGAGTTGTACAAAATGTTCGGTTTGTTCACCGGTATGAACATAGTGCAACAAGCTATCTAATGACGTGCTTAATTTGACATCGTCATAGCGAGCTTCTTCGATCACGGTTATGAGCAGTTGCTTTACCAAATCACGTTGTGAAAGATCGGCAATGGCCAGATTACTCATAACCTTTTCATCTAATTGTGCTAACAATTGCGTACCGGCACTCGGTAAACTACCAACATTTTCTCTAAACCAATTGTAACCTGTATTTAGACTACGATTGACGTCAACACCTGTTACTTGTTTTACGGACTGATTTGCAGCCTCAACGATATTGTGTGCAACATCATTCAGTTTAGGCACACCATATTGAACCGCGGTCTCTTCAAGACCACTCCAAAAGTGTGACAAATACTCAGCAACGACTCTTCGACCCAGTTCTTCTGAGCATGCATACGCAAACCCCAGCATGTTCATATGCGTAAAGTAATTCTTCGAAGCAAAACCCTTTTGATCAAATGCTGCGAGCGACAAAAGCAGCGCAGAGCTGTGCTTCATTGCCATGGTGGTTAAACGCTTTGTGGTATGACGGTATAATCCAAAACCCTGCAGTAAAACGCTTCCAGCAAAAACATAACCTGGTAAGAAATCAGGAAAGTGTTTGGCGGTCATAGAGAGGGAACGTTCAGCTTTATCTAAAGTGTCGCCGCTCAAAAAGGTTTCAGCCGCTTTAAAGGCGAATGTAAGAGGATTTAACGTTCCCAAGAATGCAGTAAATCCATGATAAACCGAGTCACCATACAAAGAAGCCAGTGAAGCATAGTAATAAACTGTTGAAGCCTCCATTTCTGATTTTAAGTCTTGCGAGCATTCAATTTGGTAACGAGTTTTTTGTGCGAGCGTTTGATACTTTTTTTTAAAAGCGACTTTATTGTAACAAATCAATGCACGTTCAATTTTATCGAGCTGTTCAGTCTGCTTTTTAGACAACTTTTCGAATCGCTGCTTGATAATTAATCCTAAGGGTGACAATCCATCTTGCCCCACTTGGTTTGCGACAACATTTCGTTCAGCAACCGTTAAAGGATGCAGCAAAATCTGTAAAGCACGATAATTACCGGCTTTTATGGCATGATGAATTAAGGTATCTTGATTAGAACCATTTTTTAAAACCAAGTGGGAATGTTTAGCAACAATATTTGCCGCTCTAGACTCAGATGCTGCGGCATCAAGCGGCCCAATGTTATATATCATGTTTAACAAGTGATGCAGTAAAGAGACAGGTTTGGCTCCTGCCTTTTTCAAGATCTCCGCGACTTCATCATGCCCATGAATTAATGCTAATGCATAAGGCGTTTCACCGAAGTCATTGTCGCCATCAATCTCAATCAGTACACGTTTACGAAGTACAATATTTTTGATACCTCCCTCAATCATCAACGCCGCATTATACTGCTTCTCTTCTTGTGATTGAGTGCAGATAAAACGCACAATATCAACATGACCATTTTTAGCTGCGAAATGCAACGCGGTGTTCCAAGATGGATCAATTCGAGATAAGCGCTCATTTCTTTCATAGAGAAATTTAACAACGGCTAAATGCCCACCGATGGCAGCATGATGGATTAAACGAAGTCCATGCTCATCGTCGGAGAACAGTAAATTACTGCTAGAATATTTTTGATCCCATGCTTTCAGTAAATCAACACGACCTTGCTGGGCAGCTAATTGAACCGCATTCAAACCCAAGCTATTCTTGGTATTCCATAGGTGATTTGCATTGGTAATAAGTAAAGCTGCCATGTTCAGATCATTAAGCTCTAAAGCCAGCCAAAGCGGTGTTAGATAAGAAATATCCGATCTGAAATGTGGGAATTTTTCCTTGACTTTGTCTTTATAAGCATTCTTTGAACATGAAGCACCTGCTGCTAATAATAGCTTAACATTTTCAAAATTTTGCTCCGCAACCGCATAATGTAAGGGGGTCAGTCCATTGCCATCTTGAACATTATGTCCTGAGATTTGGTGTGATTTGTATCTTAAAAATGCCTTCAATACTTCAGGTTTCTCATTAACAGCCGCAACATGGATAGCTGAGCGACCTTGGTGATCGACTTGATCAAAGAGAACATCAGGATTAAACGTATGCCCTTCTTGGCCAAATAATAATTCTGCAAAGGCAGAATCTTTGCATGCAGCTGCGTAATGCCATGGTGTCTGGCCACTGGCATCTGGGCGAGTTAAATCAACGCCACGAAAAAAAAAACGTCGCCAACTCGTGTTTCGCTTATTCTTAGCCGTCTCATTCTCGATCATCGCTTTAACAATCGGACGGTCTTCATTGGCGCAAGCAAGATGTAACGGTGATACACCGTGGGTATTAGCCTGATAAATATCAGCACCATCAAGGATCAGCTTTTTTGCAAGATCAACATCCCTAGCTCGAATCGCTTGATGTAATTCGGAGTCTCCTGACTTTTGAGCAATGCAGGGTAACACTTTTCCAAGCTGACTTTCCCAATCGGCTGTTTCAATACTAGGGCTTGGTAACGCATGAAATGATTTTAAAAATTCAGCGATAAAAGAAGCGCTATGCGTCGCGAGTCCTTTGGTTAAAATATAGTTACGGCTGTTAGGCTTGTAATAGTAAATGGTTAATAGCGTAGCAATGTCTTTATATTCAAGCGCATCATCAATCATATTAAAAAATCCATTGTCTGGATTAGCAGTATCTGCCTGAAGCTTGCAGCGTTCGGCAAGATGATTATGACTGTGCTCAAATATGAATCTAACGAGTATAGGCGATGTAAAGCGCTGCGCAGGAAACGATAGTACCTCTTTGACCGCTAATGCGACGGCATCTGAATGCAAACCCGATAATTGCCGTACCCCTTGTTTCCATAATAGCTGTTGGCGATAAGCATCACTCATGTTATGCGTAATGGCTTGCCAATGATGATTGGCTTGAACTGTTTCGATTGTTCCTAAGGGGGCTTTGCCTTGGTAGCCCTTAGGCGAATTATTCGTTGTATTAAAACTATTATCTAAAACCTGAAATGAAAGGTGTAATTTTTCACAAAGCGAAGACATTTCCTCTGCTGACAACGTGATGTTTATCTGTGCTTTATTGAGAATTCTCTTTAATGGTTCAACCCATAAAATCTGTTGGTCTTCAGGGTGAAGAAAATGGCTAAAGATTTGACGAAGCTGTGCCAGAGTTAGGCTGGGGGTTTTATAAGATTCAGCGAAAGCGGTTGTCAGTTTCTCAATAACAGGGCCATATAAAGCAGTTTCACTTTCGGGCTGAAATAGGATTGGGGTTAACTGATTACCAATTGTTGAAAAGCCAGATTGATTGTTAGTTGAGGTGGTATTTAGTAAAAATTTCATACTACTTCCTTATACTGCGCAAAAAAATCATAAGCACAGGGAAAGTGAAGTGTAGAAATAAGAAAAGCAAAATCGTCAGCTACATAATCCTTTCCAATAGCTGAAGAAAAAAGTCAGTCCTTAACTGCATCGACATCCAAATTCCCTGATGCTGGGCGGCATTATAAGAACTCTCCTGCAAATTGCAACGATATATTACCTGGTTTATTCAGAATATTTACGTGTAACTACCTGTGCAGCCACACGATTCATTGATGGAACAAAATGATTGGCTAGATTGCCTAAGTAGTAAAAGTGTGTAGGTAATGTCTGCCATGTCGGGAAAATACAATTTATTTAATCTCTTAGGGTCAGAACCCGAAGCCAAGCTGAAGTCAATTCTTGCGAGTGTAGATATTGATTACCAACAACACTTTCCCAAAGGTACCCATGCCGAATCAAAAGAAGCTGCCTTAGCGAACATTTTAAGCTCAGTGCAAACTGCTAAAAAACTGATATTATTTAGAACATTAATTTCCAGCAACTTTGCACTCGATCAAAATATTATCAAAGAGCAAAATATTGAAAAGAATTTTGAACAAATTCGTGTTATTTCAATTATTACCAAAAAGATATTAAACACATTACTAGAAGAGGCAATTAGCACTTATCAAAACGAAGAGCAATTAAAGCTTATTCGCTTGGTAATGAGTGAACTGCGACACCAATACGAAAAAGAACAAGATCAGCGTTTAAAGAGTATTTATGCAAATGAGATCCAACGCATATTAATGGATGAGATGATGCAAAATAATCTTAAACGTCTCAATCAAAGTTATCAAGATCGCATCCAGAAGCTAGATGAGGACATCAAATCAAAGAATGACCTTATTACCGGCATTAGAGAACTTAAAAAATCAACCCTAGATGAGTCCAGTGCTAGGGTTGGCCAGGAACTAGCCAATCATACGGCCTTAGATTCTGACATTGTAGTGTATCGTGACATTATTCCTGAAGAAGAGCGCGATGCCTTTTTAAGAGATTTTGCGCTAGAATACTATCGAGCAGAGAAAGAACAACTCTATAAATATATTCAATTGGATGACAAGGATCAATCTAGAATAAACAGAATCAATAAAGATGAGGGTGACAATGCTCACCAAAAAATGAAAATACCTACCTTTATTAATTATGAACTCGCTCGCACAAAGAATAAGTCGATTCGTGAATTAGCCAAAAGAGAACCAGACTTCGAAGAAATATATCGAAAATTGGCTGCTAAACGTGGCTACAATCTTGATAGATTAACGCCTGAACAAATTAGAGCTGAGGCTCATTTGCTGGCAGAGAAATTTGAATCGACGGTTACAAAAATGATCGACGGCAAGAAAGAGAAAATCGTGCTTCATGCTGAATGTAGAGAAATCGAAGCAGACAAGCAAAAGGAAAAAAACAACCTTGAAGGATTGTATTCTAAATTAGACTTACCCCCAACATCTGAATTTAAGAAAACCCCAGCCGCTCTGGAATTCGACGATTTCTTGGCCACGGTTTCTCTACCATCAAAATCGGCAAAAGCCACTCGTGGATAAAGTGAGGTATTTAAATGGCCACACATCATGAAGACCCCCAGTTTTACAAAAACTATTCATCTGATGAAGCTAAAAAATTTGAGAGTATCTTGCGACTCATTCATGGCGCACACCCCAACACTGAATTAGCAAAGAAAATGGTACTAGATTTTAGTGGCGAAGATGAACTTGCACGCTTTAGAAGCTTTAAAAGTGAATTTGAAAGTGCATTAAAAGCTGGCTCACAGAATGTGAAGACTCATTCAAGCTCATTAGAGAAATTAAGTGAACGTCGTAATGATCTGGTTCACCAAAAAACGCACATTATTAACCAAGGTGTAAAGCGAACCAGTGACGAGCTAGGTAATCATACTATAAAAGCGCATACGCCTGACAAAAAGCCAAAACGTTAAATACGTAAAGCGCACGTAATTGCTGATTCTACAGCTGCTTCTCTTGATGTGCTAATTGCAGTGTTACGTTGCTTTATACTTTGGGTCAGTATGGATTTGTTTTGCATAAGCGTGGCTGCGGTCGTTAATTCACTGAGCGTTTTTTTATCTTTGCGTAATTGGATCAGATCACAGAGCGCATCTTTATATAATTCAAACCGAGAATATTTGGCTTTACAGCCTAGTGCTAACTGAATAGATTCTAACGTTGCTTTATGCTGCAGAAAATTAACAAAATGGGGATTAAATTCTAATTTTTCTTCTGGGGTAAAACGAATTTTAGGACCGAGAGTTGCCACATTACATTCCTGATTTAGGTTGACAAACTTACCTTATAGTAGAATTCTACTTACTTTAAGTAATTTGTCAATAAACCATGTGAAAATCAGGAATTTTGGTGATGCATTGATCGCGCCGCTGGCAAAGCTTAGTTGAGAGACCCAACATATTTTTCTATATGGGTGGGATCAAATGATTTAATGTCGCCTCTAAATCATCCACATCAAATTGTTCAGTCAAAGCTTTTTCTCGCGATAAAATATCTGTCGAGAATTGCTCTATTGTATCGAGTAGCTGCTGTGTCAGTGTCACATCAATGCTTTCTTTTCGTTTCAACTCTGTTTCTAATTGTGCCACTTGTTGATTAATATCGGATATTGATTTCATTTCAGCACATATTATTTGAGATTGTTCAATTGTCAGTTTCAAGTGTTTAGTCAAGGGCTTCTTAATGACTTGATGATTTTCAAAATTCCGCAAATTAGCTTGGCAGCGCTCATCTTCTGCCTTATCATAAACTTCCAAGTGGCCGGTCTTAGTGCCTAGCAATTTTATTTTCTGTAGTGTTTCATACTTTATTTCATTCACTTTCCTTTTAAGCTTTTCAATATTGGGTTTACAGGTCGTTAGCTGATACCCTTTGACAATCGCGTTATCTTGGGATGACTTCTGCTTAGCTTCTTTCGCCAAGATCAATTGAATTTCATTATTAATGACGCAAATATCAATTGCTTCTTTTTCTTTCAACTTAAAGTAGCCTTTAATAAACTGCTTCCTACAAAGCAGACTCATTCCCTTAAAAAATGTCATTTGCATTTCTTTATTAAAGTGTAACAAATAAATTGACTGCTGAACTGAGTAATATCTTATTACAGCAATCAGATACCTGCGTTGCTGCGTAATTTTTATTAAGTCATGACGATGTAAAACAAGGTGCTGCAAAGTTATGTTGGATTTTTCAATACTACGTAAATTATCATGACGATAACCATCTGACACTGGAAACCTTACCCTTTCCATAAATGCGGCATTTAATGCTTGAAGAATTTGAATGCGCATATAGATTTGTCGTGACAAGTAAATATATATTCTAAATAGTTTTTGCATGATCAGGTGCTCAATCATTTCACGCCGCTCTTTAACCATTGACTTCTTGATTAACTTTGCTAAAAAATAGTTATCTTTCAATTCAGATTCATAATTATATTTTTCAAGCTCTTCCTTTTCATTGTGTTCTGAACATTTAAATATAAATACTTTATCAAGATCATTAAGCAAATTAGTGACAGTTCGCAAGAGATCAGATTGCGACATTTCTTGCTCTGATATTTTAAACACCGTCTTTAATACGACCTCTTGCATTCGTTCTTTGCTACAAAAGCGCATAATATGATACCTATCACCAAGACATCTCGTTTAGCAATATAGGTCAACACTCATCAAATGTGGTGCTGCATGCTAAATATAGGTACAGGTTTTAAGGATTAATTAGTCAAATGTAGCTGTACTCGCGCACTTGCACCTTCATTTTATCGGTTAAATTTATTCGTCTATCAGTGATTGCGAGAATCACTACCTCATTACGCTGCGCTTATAGTAGACTTGCAAACTTTTAAGAAACACAGCATCAGTATGAAATCAGGAATTCCCGCAGCAAACGTGCAAGCCACATTCTTTGACTATGTCAAAAGATTTGCAGCCCCCATTAGCCAGAATATTCGCGATAGAATGTATGCATTTATGCAAGCGACAAAGGACAAGCCTAAGCCTCCTCAAAAACCATTTTTAGGAACACAATACCGATTCAATAATTTGCAGTCCGATTTAAGACCCATTGCGAATAAAATGGTCTTATTGAAGGTGGTATTTGCCAGACTATTTAAAGTACCGCAAGTCGAAACGCTGGTTAGTACTGCATTTGGGGGTAAGTCATTTACGCTTTCCTTTGTTAATCGCAATGAACTATTCTCTGAAGGTGAATGTAACTTCGCGAAAAATCAAATTAATATCCACAAGAATCTAAGCGTCAGCAATACCATTTCAACCCTGCTTTATGAGCTTTGCAACGCAAATAATTCCGCGCTAAAAAATGTACTGGTCAACCAATTTAACAATGAAGATGACTATGCGCTAGCCATCGAAAAGGCGGAGTACTTATCTTACCAAAACCACATAGCCCTATTATCGACTTTAATCAATGACCATGAATTCGTTAGTACACTCGAAGGTGTCGGCGAAAATATTGATGTAATGCGAGCTGAAGTTAATGATGCATATCAAACCTTCGACGAATACTGGCAAGGAGCCAACAAAGCAAATGATAATGGTGGCATAAGCCATTGCGAGTACTATCGCAAATATTATCGCAACCTTAAGAGTGCCGATCCGGTTGAGGTGCAAGTACAAGTTCCTGAACCCGTCACGCCAGGGTTTTCAACGTTCAAAGCCACGCCATCGTGCACTATCGATGATAAATTAGCAGTACATTTCAAATCTCATGAAGCCAAAGAGCTCCTTGCTGAAATCGGCAAAAACCAACAGGCCATCGCGATGCTTAAGCGTATCCCTTCGCCAATAGCTGCCTGCTTAGCGAAAAACACCACCAAGCGCAACCTAGAGGGCTTTAAGGCACTCAACAAAGCCGAGCAATCAGCTTTTATCTCGCAGTATATTCAATGCAAAATGAAACACTATACCAGTAACGTACAATCTCCTAAACCAAGCGCTTAACCTCTGCCGATTTAGTACATACACCCTTGCGCTGTAGAGCCCCCTAAAGACTTTCTGACGCTACGATATTACAAAGGTTAATGCTATGCTATTAAATAGATTACCTCTGGCGCTAAAGTCCTATGGCACGTGATTTCGCCCTATATGTGTTCTCGATAATCTTTATGGCAGTAAGCCTTAACTGCTCAGCAGAGGTTGGTGCAACTAATTATGCTGTTAAAATTAATAGCAGACTAGGCCCCACTGTCGTCCCTAAAGGTGAAAAGCCTTTCATTGTTTTCGATGTAAAAGATATGCCTGTTATTTACTTCGATGAGTTACCCTATCAAGATATTTCAATGAAATGCGATATTGCATCAAGTTCTGAATATTATTATTTTCCAGTGTATCCAAGAATCTATTATTCCCCTTGCCCAACACGCACCTTAGTTGCCAAAAATAATAATGATCTGGTATGGAAGTTTCCTCTTGAAAGCTATGAAGGCGAACCTATTGGATACTCTCAAGATGGAATCATTTTGCAATCATTTGAAAAAGGCAAAATTGACATCATTTCTTTTGAAACGGGGAAACTATTATATTCAGTTCAAGCAAGCCAACTTAAATGTACAGATTATCCTCGCTCTGCCTTCTACGACAAAGCGAATAACGCCTTATATGCTTATTGCAGCGAGGGCGTATTCAAAGGGTTGAATTTGCAAACGAATGAAGCCACTACTGTCTTTGAACCTGAAAGACAGTTCTTGAGCAAAGTCGCGGTTGACATCGGTAACATCAAACTAGATTCTAGTGGGCGTTTTATTATTTTTTCGGAAACAATGCCCTCACGCTTACAAAGCTGGGGCGGTATTGCGGTTTATGATCTTATAAACAAAGAAGTTATCTACAGAGAGAAAGTCTACCGTTGGTCGTGGCATGTTGATATTGCGGTTGGTAAGAATAAGGATTTTGCTATCGCTTACCGATGCGGCGATGACGCCACAGATAAAATATGCGGAACCTATTATCAAATCGTTCCCAAGAACTAGACAACTGCAGTTTCTAATTTCCACCCATAATAATGACACTGTGAATTTTTAAAGCCATTCTCAACCACGCCACTTATCTGAGTCTATATTATATTGCAACCCACAACATGAGTAACCAAGATAACCATGCATTACTTGTATCTAGTACTGGCAATAATCGGTGAGGTCATTGCGATTAACGCATTAAAGTCCTCTGGTGAATTTACAAAGGTGATCCCTGTGATCGTTGGCCTTGTCGGATATCTATGCACGTTTTACTTTCTCGTTCTGGCATTGCGTGTTATTCCGATAGGTGTTGCATATGCTATTTGGGCCGGCGTTGGGATTATTATCATCGCAGCTGCTGCATACTTTATCCATGAACAAGCGCTCGACTATCCTGCCATTATCGGCATCTCTTTGATCGTTCTTGGTGTGGTGGTAATACAACTATTCTCCACAACTGTCCAAAATGCTGGCTAATATACTTTATTTAGTTAATGAGTTTTGTTACTATCCCCGCTTAAAAGTGGGCGAGGATACTATTTATGCTAGATTTTGCAGTGAGCACCGAAGATCAAACCATCATCGACAACATCAATGTGATTATTCATGCCTGGCAACCTGCGGCTTCTACAATGTCTCGCATTTCTAGCAACAACGGCCTGATAATTATTGACGACCGTGAAAAGCTTGATTTTCAAAATGACCTCATGGCGCTGACAATACAGTGTGAAGATTTCAACGCATTTATTAAAAGAAGAGCGGCTAAACTAAAAGCGACCCCCTTTATTCCAAACTTGCAAACCTATTATGCACTCGGACAACGTTACCAAGGATTGCTCACTTTGGCAGCAAACATAAATAATGTTATTTTCGACAAGTGTTATGATTTTTTAGCACACATCCAAGCCTCTTCTGAAAAGCTAACCCAAGTTGAAAACGAAGTTATACAAAGCATTTCTGAACTGTTAGTCGATGAGTTTCGCAGAACAGAACATTTGCTATTAGAAATCGCTGCAAGCAGGCAATTCGCGCTTACTGAAATTTTAAGTGTTTATGGTAATGTGATATCAGAAAATGGCCAAGTCCAGCAAGTATTTGAAGGACATAACCTGATCAATCGTTGGATCTTGATGGGTGAATTTCAGCGAGGGCAAACAGTAATCCAGATCAAAGCACAACTACAAGCTCATTTTTCATCAAGGATCCCATCTCAGATGCCTGCTTTCTCTAATGTAACCAATTTCTATTTTCAAATAAACAATTCAGTGTTCCCGATTATCATGTCAATGTATCCTCAATTTGATGCGGACGTTCAGAAAAAGCCCATCACACTATCCCAATTTAGGCTGGGGCTAAACGACGCTCATGCGGCTGTTAAAGCGCAAGCATTGCCTAACATTAGTGGCAATCTGATGTATCAACCGCCTCAATTAGCCGTCACACTATCTGGCCCTTTTGCCCAAGCAGGTTATGCAACAACGCTACCATTGTATTTTCAAGCTATGGTTGAAATCGCTAAAAATCATCATTGCTATCAAATCGTTCTCTATACGCCGTTTGATTTCGCCGACATCGCTTTTGCACTTGGCTTTTATCCCAAAGAGCACGAAAAAGTAACCAGCAGTCAAGCACGTGTTGAAAAACAGTTGTCCCAGAAGAAGGCGGTGCAGCTTTTGCCAGACGATACTAACCAATATGTCAATCAACAGGAGTTAATGCAGCCGCTCTATTTCCCGTTAGGTGATATCGCCACGCGCAAAGTGTACTTCACTGATAAGGGAGAGAGTACAACGTATGCGCAATTAATCGAAAAACTTGCATTATTTAAACACACCACCAGTAACACCATCTTACCTGATCCTTACGGACTCATGGCAAGGCCTTTTAGTCTTGGTATGCGAGCTTTACAAATGCGAGAATTAACCGGCAAGGGATTCAAACGCGACGTTGCCAGTTTTCAAACGGAAATCGTTGATGCAAATAGATTACAAAGTGATAAAACATTGGCTGAGCTAGGTGAAGGCTGCTTTACAAAATCGACGGATCCAAAGCAGATGACTCGCATTTCAAAATAAGTTTAACACTTGTTAGAAAAGAGGTTAACTATAATTAAGAAATAGGTGGCTCAAAGGGAGAGTGATTTTGTTGCTTTTCCAAAATTTGAATGCGCTTAGTAAAATCGTTAAAATCAGCGCTAGCAAGCGATAAATTTTTGTCCGAAACAAATTTAATGTAAAGCGCTTTGTCGTCGACAAAAAAGCTCATCACAATAACATTATATTCGCCCAGGCTTGCAACGCCTTTTGAGAATGAATAGCCTCGCCATACGCCACGGCTCAGCATGGGCTCACTGACTTTGTAACCTGCAAACTGCTCTTTCACAAATTCCTGAATATAGATTTCTTTTTCTTTTGGCAAAAAGCTAGCAAACTTTTTATCACCTTTTTGATAATCTACTGCGCCAATTTCATACAACGAGCTTTTATCGGTGCTTAACTGCGCGATATGAATATCAATTTTTTCATCTGTATGAACAATCGATTCATGATATTCATCAGGAGAATAAAGTGATAACAAAGAAACTTGCTCTTTTGGTAATACATATTCTTTGTATTCATCTTTCCACTCTGGCGTTAATAACAATTTTAAACGCTCATAACTGCCTTTTATGCCAATCATATTTTCTTGAATAAGTTCAGGCGTAATATAGAACTTTCCAGCGCCCAAATCTAAAGGGAAACGGTTTGAAGCCGCTTCGATAATTTTTTCAGCATTTTCAATAACGGCCTGGGGTGTAAAATAAGGCGAATGTTGTTTTTCAAGTTGTGCCTTCAGACGCTCATATTCTTTGCTTTTTTGAGCCATCTTTCCAAAGTAACTTGCTTTGGCGCTTTCCCAAGTCTGGTATTGAAAATCACGAATAATATCTAACGCACTATGGACGTCTGCAACAATTTTTATTCGTTGCTCGTCATCATATTTAGCATGCAATATTGCCCAGAATTCATCATGCATGCTTTTGGTAATGTAACCACCTGTTTCATTCACAAAAGAGAAAAATTCTGTTTCATCTCGCAACGTTGCTGTGCCTTGTATCGGAGGCACCGCCACAGCCTGAGCGTGGAGCTCGCCTGTAAGCGTGGATAAAGCGAGAAATGAAGCAAAAATTCGGGCATTTATTTTCATAAATTCTTGAATGAGCCATTAATTGGTAAAGTCAAATTACTGCCATATGATAACGAGTAATCTCCTACCAAGAAAGCCCCATTTGCGCTTATTCCACAATATATTGTGAATAAATATTCATCAATGTATCTACACCTGGACTAATTGCCATTGTGTCAGTCAGTTAAAAGATATTATATTAGGTGTATACCTTGCAGGAGAAAATCCATGGCTCGTAAAGCGAAAGGCTTAAAAAAGGCACTCTCTCAATATCGTTTAAAAAACCCTACCGATGAGCAAATTAAAAAGGATATGGCCGCTAGCCTGCAAGGAACGATTAAAGCGGATGTGATTGCCGCTACTCCGTTAGAGGCGTTGAATGAGCTTAGCGAGGCCTATAATGCGGTTTTAAATAAGAAGATCAAACTCAGGTTACATAAAGATCCTCAGATCGCGGGCAGGCAAGAAAATGCTGTGTTACACGCTTTGCAAGTTGCATATAAAGACACACTAGATAAATATCTTGCGCAAATCGCAGGAAAATCACCAAAAGAGAAAGCGGAAGCTGTAAAAGCGTTAAAAGATAATCATCAAAAAATTGTTACACATGTTATTCCCTATTATGACCATCTTAAAATCAATTTTATCATTTCAACCATACTACAAGCCACCAACCCCCAAGTGGTTTTGCCGCAACATATTTCTCATGCCCCTTCTGAAAAGCTTAATTGGCAAGACCAAGATATTAAAATCAAAACGAATATAGTTAAAACGTTTGCTGAGGATTACTTAACAACCGTACGATATCGAGCGCAACTTGTGCAACAAGTGATGTCAACCGTTAACCGTTTTGAAGCTAACGCACTTACACAGGGCATTACATTATTAGATACTAAATTGAATAATTCGATAGAACGGATGAAAAAGTTAAGCACAGACTCTAATAAAAACATAAGCGATTCGGCTAAGCTCGCCCTACAAAGTGTCGGTTTAATTGGCAAAGTAGAAGATTCCTTTCTACATCAATTACTCTCAGGGTTTAAAAACCCTGAAAAAATAAAGCCCGATGAAGCATTTCAATATACCGAAGAAGAAATTGCCGCATTTGCGCATAGCCTCTTGACCATAGCTCAACCGTTAGAAATTGTAAATTCGATTCGAGAACTTTATGGCAAAACACAATCACCATTAATCAAAAAAGAAATACTAAACAATTCGATGGTTCTGCTTCATGAGCTGATTATTGTTGACAATGCAGGGGAAATCTTCCCTGATTTTACAGATGCATCTAGCGCCAACACTGATGTTGGTCAGGCTTTGACTGCACTAATCGCTGATTTAAGAAAAGATGAACAAGATAAAAAATTAGAAAGCGGTTTGTCGAATGCCTTTGAACGAACTGTGCGCTCTGCATCAGACTTGCGTAAAATTGCTCAGGAAGATGCAAGCCAACAAATTAGAGTATTAAGGTCACCAGCCCAAAATGTAGCAGGGATCTTAAACGTTGACGATTTTATAAATAAAGATCTTCAAAATGTCAACATCCCCAAAAAGAAAGTCTCAGAAGCTGCTAAAATTGTTGCTAGTGACTTTAAAAAATTAGGTATGTCACATCTTGCGAATATAAAATCAACAGATTTATACAGACAAGCTTGGGGCAAGAAAAATAAAGAGAGCACGAACATTATCAAGTTTATGCGCCTTGGTGATAAAATAAGTCACGTTGTTGCCGACGACATTACCAATGCGACCTCCATTGACCATCAAAAACAAATTGCGCTATTTTATTGCAAAGTATTAGAAGAATCTTTACGAACACATGATTACAGCACCGCAGTAGCAATACTAGGTGGCTTTCAGCTTACCTCAACTGAACGCTTGAAACATTTAAAAGAAATACCCGAAGTAGCAAAAGCCATCGATAACGCTGCCACTCAACTGGATTTAACGGATACTGATTTCAAAAAACTACGTAAACTGATTGAGGATAACAAAAATAATGTGGTTATCCCCTTTTTGGGGATGTTTACAAGAGATCTTACCTTTAGTGACGATGGCCAACAAGATCGTGTGGATAACAATGATATTAATTCAAGCAAACTAAGTGTATTAAGTAGAATATATCTTAAAATAGGCCATATTGTTAACACAGCGAAA
Organism: Uncultured Candidatus Berkiella sp.; assembly: GCA_964502705.1. Classification (GTDB taxonomy): domain Bacteria; phylum Pseudomonadota; class Gammaproteobacteria; order Berkiellales; family Berkiellaceae; genus Berkiella. The sequence goes on from CAZCXZ010000029.1 coordinate 33,354, forward strand.
AAACAAACGCCCGTAGGTCAAGGTTCCACAATTGCAGACAAAGTAGATAGACATATCATCGATGAAAAAATCGAGTACGAGCGTTCAATATCGTTTCGTGCACGGGCGATTAAAACACCACGCCAAGGAACACTTGCTGAGTTGTTAGAAAAATTCCCCGATCAGAAAGTGCCTCTTTATTTAGAATTGAATATGGTTAAAAACGACAAAGAGCAAACGCTAGTTAACAAAAAAGCCTACAAGGCGATATTAAAACTTATTATCGAAAAGGCTGAAGATGCCAATAGCCTTGAAAAAGCAGCAGCTTACAGCTTAGTTAAAAACTTGTTAATCACTGCG
>CAZCXZ010000030.1:0-33194 GCA_964502705.1 Uncultured Candidatus Berkiella sp.
AAGCGGCCAAAGGGGGTGGTGGCAAAGGCATGCGCATTGTTAGAAAACCCGATGAACTCAAAGATGCTATCGAAAGTGCTAAACGAGAAAGCTTGGCGAGTTTTGGAGATGATACGTTATTCATCGAAAAATATTTAACCGCTGCACGCCATATTGAAATTCAAATTTTCCGGGATAGCCAAGGCAATGCGGTTCATCTCTTTGAACGCGACTGCTCTTTGCAACGTCGACATCAAAAAGTGATTGAAGAAAGCCCTGCACTGGGTATTGCCGATGAAACCAAACAAAAATTGTATCAAGCGGCTATTAATGCAGCTCATGCGATTGATTATCAAGGCGCAGGCACCATTGAATTTCTTTACGCTGACAATGGCGAATTCTATTTCATGGAGATGAACACTCGCTTACAAGTTGAACATCCTGTAACTGAAATGGTAACGGGCTTAGACTTAGTAGAATGGCAAATTCGCATTGCAGAAGGTATGCGCATTCCATTAATGCAAGATGAAATCACCTGCCAAGGTCATGCTTTGGAAGCAAGAATTTATGCAGAAGACCCCACGCTTGGTTTTTTACCGGTAACAGGGCGTATTCGAGATATCTTTTTACCTGAGAGTATTAGCTACCGACTAGATAGTGGCATTCAAGTTGGCGATCAAATCGGCATTTATTTTGATCCGATGTTGGCAAAATTGATTGTGCATGCCAATACTCGAGATGAAGCGAGAGCAGCGCTCTTTCAAGTATTATCAGGCTATCATCTCGTAGGACTGACAACGAATATCGATTTTCTTAAGAATGTTCTACAAAGCGATGCCTTCATCCAAGGGCTTATCCATACGCAAACACTTGAAATGACTCTTGATACGTTGTTGCCTAAACTGTCAGCTCCCTCATTAGAGCAGCTCAGTATTGCAGCGGTTATAATGGTGTTGACGCGTAAACATTTAGCAAATGAGCAAAACCCAGATCAATATTCCCCGTGGCACCATTTGGATGCCTGGCGTTTAAATGATGCGCATCAAGAATCCATACAATTGCTTTGGCATGGTGAACGCTATACTTTATCCCTCGTTCATTTATCAACAAGGGATCCCAATTACTTATCACTAGAAGTACGCTTGTCAACAGGTAACGAAGTATTGGTAGTTTCTGCCCATAAATTAGAAGATAAGTTACAAATAACCCTTCCTAATCATCAAAGCACCATTGCGTACTATTGCGACGATCAACGACTTGAATTTATTTACTTAGATCAAGCTTGTGTATTTAGCTTAACGGGCCATCATTATGATGAACAGCTCATCGATGAAGGCGCACAAAATGCAGTGCGCGCCCCGATGCCAGGCGTGATCACCAAAATATGGGTTAAAGCCGGTGATAAAGTTACCCAAGGTTCAAAACTACTGGCTTTAGAAGCTATGAAAATGGAACATACACTCGCTGCCACGCAATCGGCAGCGATAAAGTCACTAAGATATAATATTGGCGATCAAGTCGAAGAAGGAACTGAATTAATTGAATTTGAATGAGTGGGTATTATGAAAACCAAAATCAGCATTGTTGAAGTCGGCCCGCGTGATGGTTTACAAAATGAACAAACCATTTTAGCCACCGACATCAAAATTGCGTTTATTCAACAACTGCTCAATGCAGGTCTGCATACTATTGAAGCCACCAGCTTTGTGTCGCCTAAGTGGGTTCCGCAAATGGCAGATAGCGCAGAGCTGGTAAAAGCCTTGCCCCAAGATCCCTTTGCACATTTCCCCGTGCTCGTGCCAAATGAAAAAGGTTTAGACAATGCGCTTGCCTGCGGTGTAAAGGATATTGCCATTTTTGCGGCGGCTTCCGAATCATTTTCACAAAAAAATATCAATCGCAGCATTCAAGAGAGCTTAACGGAATATAGCAAACTCTGCGAGCGTGCCATTAAGGCGGGTTTACGAGTACGTGGTTATGTTTCTTGCACATTAGGCTGCCCCTATGAAGGCGCGGTTCCCCTTTCACAAGTCGTGCACGTGGCACAAAGTTTAAGTGCCGCTGGATGCTATGAAGTATCTTTAGGAGACACCATTGGTGTCGGAACGCCAAAGGCGGCATTCGAGATGGTAAAAGCCGTGGCAACTGAAATTCCTATTCAAGAATTAGCGGTGCACTTTCATGACACCTATGGTCAAGCTTTGGCGAATATCGTGCCTTGTCTGGAACTGGGTATACGTACCATTGATAGCTCAGCGGGTGGCTTAGGCGGATGTCCCTACGCAAAAGGCGCGACTGGGAATGTGGCAACCGAAGAAGTGGTCTATATGTTACAAGGAATGGGCATCGAAACCGGCGTCTCTTTAGATAAGCTGATTGATGCAAGTGAATTTATTTATAAAGCTTTACAACAGAAAAATCGTTCGAAAGTAGCGCAAGCCATTCTCGCAAAACGCGTATAAGGAGCTAAGTGTGGCAGGTTTTAATAAAGTGGTTCACTCCTACGATGAAGCACTAAGCGGAATCAAAGATAACATGACCGTCATGGTGGGTGGCTTTGGACTTTGCGGCATTCCAGAAGGGCTTATCCACAAAGTCTATGAAATGGGCATCAAAGGTTTAACCTGTATTTCCAACAATGCAGGCGTTGATGGTTTTGGTTTAGGTTATTGGCTTGAAAAAAGACAAATCAGAACCATGATTGCTTCCTATGTGGGTGAAAATGCCTTATTCGAGCAATTGCTGTTAAGTGGCGAAATGGAAGTTAAATTAACACCACAAGGCACACTGGCTGAAAAAATTCGTGCAGGGGGCGCAGGCATTCCCGCCTTTTATACGCCAACCGGCTATGGCACTGTAATCGCCGATGGTAAACGCGTTGATGAATTTCATGGCAAAAAATACATTCTAGAAGAATCACTCACCGCTGATTTTTCGCTGATCAAAGCCTATAAAGCCGATACCATGGGTAACCTCATTTTCCGCAAAACGACTCGCAACTTTAATCCGATGATGGCAACTGCGGGTAAAATCACCGTGGCGGAAGTAGAAGAAATTGTGGAAGCGGGTGAATTGGATCCAGATTTTATTCATACCCCCGGTATTTATGTGACACGTGTCATTAAAGGCACGTTTGAAAAACGCATTGAACGCAAAATGCTCAAAAAATAAGGAGCACCTATGGCACTTACACGAGAACAAATCGCAATGCGCATTGCGCAAGAATTAAAAGATGGTTATTACGTTAATTTAGGCATCGGGATCCCAACGCTGGTTGCCAATTACATTCCTAAAGGCATTCAAGTTTGCTTGCAATCAGAAAATGGTCTGCTTGGTATGGGTGAATACCCAACCGAAAAAACACTTGACCCTGATTTAATTAATGCGGGCAAAGAAACGGTGACTGCCAGCATCGGAGCAAGTTTCTTCTCTTCTAGCGATAGCTTTGCGATGATCCGCGGTGGTCATATTGATTTAACCGTACTCGGTGCTTTTGAGGTCGATCAACACGGCAGTATTGCTTCTTGGATGATCCCTGGCAAGCTCGTTAAAGGTATGGGTGGCGCAATGGATCTGGTTGCCAGTGCACAAAATATTATTGTGGCTATGGCACATGCCAATAAAGAAGGTGAATCCAAAATACTACCCAAATGCACTTTGCCACTCACAGGGGTTAATTGTGTGAAAAAGATTGTCACCGATTTAGCGGTAATGGAAGTGATTGATGGCGCTTTTCACCTACTTGAGCGCGCACCGGGTGTAACCGTAGATGAAATCAAAGCAAAAACAGCGGGTAAATTAGTAGTACCAGAGAATGTGCCTGAAATACACTTCTGATTTACTCAGGGATGGTGACCGCTTCCGTTATCATCCCTTCACGTAATGCAAATTTCACTTGATCAAAATCTGAAAATGCCCGATATTACCATGGACGTTGTTAGTGATTTACTCACTTAAGTGTGAATTCACGGTTTATGGGATAAAAGCGTAATGAAAAAAACCAAGTACATTTCAAAAAAGCCTGACGAAAACGGTCTTGTTGCTTACAGCAATGATGAAAACAGCGTTTGGCATGACCTCTTTGTGCGGCAAATGAAATTACTTGAAAACCGTGCCTGCCAAGAATATCTCGATGGCATTAGCGCATTAGGCCTGACAAAAGATCACATTCCGCAAATTCCTGAAGTGAATGAGCGTTTGCGAGCCCTAACTGGCTGGGAAGTGGCCCCTGTGCCTGCCCTCATCAATTTTCAAGCCTTTTTTGAATTGATGGCCAATAAAAAATTCCCGGCAGCGACTTTTATTCGCACCCGCGAAGAACTGGATTACATTCAAGAACCCGATATTTTTCATGAAATATTTGGTCATTGCCCGCTTATTACACTCCCCGTGTACGCAGACTTCATGCATGAATATGGCAAACTGGGTTTAGCTGCCAGCCATGCTGACCGTGTTATGCTCGCTAGACTCTATTGGTTCACCGTTGAATTCGGTTTGATCCAAAAAGGCCCTGATTTAAAAATTTACGGTGGCGGCATTTTATCGTCATTTGGCGAATCGCAATATTGCTTAGATAGCAATGAACCTATTCGCACCCCACTGGAAGTGGTTGAAGCCTTTCGCACCCCATATCGTATTGATATTTTTCAACCGCTGTATTTTGTGATCAAGGATTTTTCGGAATTGTTTGGTTTATCAAAATTGAATTTATTAGCATTGATAGAGAAAGCGAGAAGTTTAGGAATGCATGAACCTTTATTTGCCCCTAAACCGAAAGATCAAGAAGAACGGTTTTTATAATTTTCTGATACTAATCAGCTTGGGTTAGCATCATGCTTTACATGATTTACAAAGTTAACTACTCTGCTACACTCAATCCCTTTGCTATAGCAGTTGACTATTATGAATACTGACAACCCCATACCTAAGACATCTACAACAGAGCCCGATATTATAATGCCTACTGATGAAGAGATCCGCTCATCTTTTCGGCGCCCAACTTTTGCGGAACTCGATAAGTTGCCCTTATATATGTCTGCGATATCCACCGTTGGAATATTGCTATTCTTGAATTTTTCATTACCGCTCGCTTTATTAGTGGGAGCTGTTTCCTCTTGCGCTCTAGCTGTATTTGTGAAAAATATTAGCACTGTTTCATCGTGGCAAATTCAAACAATAAAGACACCAGAGCAAAAAGAAACTACGGTTGTAACAGCAACTCATCCTGAGTTGTTATATCTAGCAAACACAAAAGTAAATTCATCTGCCAAAGCTGACGTTTGTGAAGTAAGGCCCAAAAAGACCTTGTCACTTTAATCGCTATTTAATCTCAGGCAATAAAGCATCGGTTTTGGCAGCACAAATAAAATCGTTCTCTGACAACCCACCAATCGCATGCGTGGTAAATTTTACGAGGCAACGGTTGTATGACACTTCCAAATCAGGGTGATGATTTTCAATATTAGCGATATACGCTAAAGCATTCACAAATGCCATGGTGTGGTAGTAATTTTTAAAGGCAAACTTACGCTGGATCTCTTTGCCATCGGCGCTTAATTCCCAACCTGCTTGCAATTTCTTTAAATAATATTCTGTTTCTTTATTATCTAAAGGAGAAGTGCCACCTTCACAGGCTTTGCAGTGTTTCCCGATAAGTTCATTCATACCACTTTTTCCTTCAAAACAAGCTTTTCTAATGCTGACAAACATTGCGCATTTTCTTCATAAGTGCCAATGGTAATGCGAATGTAATTCTCTAAACCGTAAGGTTCAAGGGGGCGTATAATAATCCCTTGTTTTAATAACGCCTGATTGGCGCTACTGCCACTTTGATTTAAGGCAACCAAAATAAAATTTGCTCCGGTTGGAATATAATCAATTCCTAAGGCGGTTAGCTTTTCGTAATACTGCTTTTTGCCCTGCTCATTGAGTAATATGCATTTTTGCACAAATGTTTGATCACGCAGAGCCGCCATTGCCGCAACTTGACCAAGATGATTGACGTTGAAAGGCTGGCGAATGCGGTTAACAAGTTCAATAATTGCTTCATGCGCAATACCGTAGCCAATCCGTAACCCTGCTAAACCATACACTTTAGAAAATGTTCTGGTACAAATTAAATTTGGATAACGTGCTTGTAATAGCAGCGTTTGTGGATAATCCGTTTCGACAACATATTCAAAATACGCTTCATCACACACCACCAGAACTTCTTCTGGAATCCTATCCATAAAGGCAATAAAAGCCTTTTCATTGACATAAGTGCCTGTTGGATTATTGGGATTCGCTAAAATAATCATGCCTGTTTTTTCAGTTACGGCAGCGGCGATAGCATTGAGATCTGCTTGGAAATGATTATCTGGAATTTCTTTAACGCCAATGCCTAGTCCGCGAGCCAATATTCTGTATGCAATGAAGGCATGCGCAGAGATCAAAAGATGCTTGTCGCCCCATACAAAGGCTTGTAAGAGTAGTCTTAATACATCTTCCGATCCATTTCCAATGATCAGCTGGTTTTCAGCTTTACCAAGATGCTTAGCTAAAACTGCTTTTAAATCTAAACAGCTACCATCAGGGTAACGGACAATCTCTTGAATAGATGCAAGCAACTGTTCTTTTACCAAAGGACTAAACCCTAATGGGTTTTCATTACTCGCAATTTTAATAACATCTTTTAAGCCATATTCCTTTTGGACTTCTGAAATGGGCTTGCCTGGTTGATACGGCTTTAATTGTAAAATAGATGGTTCTACTAACCGTGATGGCTCAAAAGGCATACCCTATTCCTTATTCAAATAATCTTTCTTGTACAAAGGGAACTGGCAATAATTTAAGGTGATCGAGTGCTTCTAGCAGAATCACACTTAAGCCAAATAACAGTATGATAATCAGTAGTGTCTTACCACCCATTACACGGTAACCAGATGCGATATTCAGTCTATACCTTCCCCACCAGACCATCAGCACGGGGTAAATGATAAGCAGCACAGCTGCAAACATGCCCGCATAATGAAGTGCTAATAAAAATTGTGGACAATAAATAGCAATCAACACCGGTGGCAAGAAAGTGAGAAACGCTAGTATTAATTTACCGAGCAAGCTTTTTTTAATGTGAAAGCCATCGGCAAAGAAATCAAATAAACCTAAAGCCACACCAATAAAGGACGTTAAAATAGCAGACAACGCAAAACCGCTCACAAATATACTAATGTGTTTATTTTGCAACATCTGGCTCAGTAATTGTGTTAATTCAACAACCGCTTGACGACCTGAGCTTTTCTCAGCGTTCATCATGGCTATCAACCCTTTTTCGCCGGAAACGGGAATCACGCCTAATACCAGCAGTTCCCAGAGCAAATAGACCGCTAACGGCAATAAGCTACCCAAAATAATCGCTAGACGTAGTCCTTTCACATCGCCATGCATATAATTTTTTAAACTGGGGATCAATAAATGGAACCCAAAAGAGGTGACAATCAAAGGCGCGGTGGAAAATAAAAATTTCGCGTGGCCTTCGCTCAGCATGGCTGGAGATACTTGAGGCACAACATTAAAAACTAATGCAAAGTAAGCACCCACCAAGCAAATCATCAGCACGCGATTCACCCAATCAACACAATTTGCCCCGATATAAACCACGAGTGCAAATAACGAAACAATGATCCAAATACCCCATTTTGCATTCAGGCCCAGCTTGGTTAAACCATCGCCGATAATACCTGCCGCTCCTGAGGTATAAGCTGCCATGAGAGCATAAAGGAATAGGACATAACAAACCCAAGCAATACTTTCGCCTGCTTTACCTAAAGTGGATTTGGCCATGGTGATTAAATTGGTTTCTTCAGGATACCAGAGCGATACTTCCAGCATGAGCAGTGCGCTGAACGTCATCATGACCCAACATAATAGAAACGCGAGTGCAGATGGATAAAAACCGCTGGCGGCCGTTGAAATGGGCAAGCCCAACATGCCAGCACCAATGCAGGTGCCCGTTACGAGCATCGCACCACCAAAAATTTTATTAACAGACGAACCAGTCAATTGGCTTTCTCCATTGAATGTTGAGGTGGTTTTGTAAATTAACAAAACTAAACTCGCTTTGGAATCGTTCCTTGCATCATTTTTTACTTTTTGAATGCTTTGTTCTATGGTAATGAACACGGAATGACAAAGATAAGTTAGTCGCCGCTACTTAGATAAGGGAGATTAATCATGAAAGCGACACTCACCACCACACAAGTGACAAAACACGATAATCCCATGGGACTCGATGGTTTTGAATTTGTTGAATTCTCAAGCCCTGAACCAGAGAAATTAGCCGCACTGTTTGAAAAACTCCATTTCACGGCGATTGCAAAACATCGTTCAAAACAAGTCACACTCTATCGACAAGGCCAAGTGAATTTTATTCTTAATCAAGAACCCTCAAGCTATGCGACACATTTTGCTAAAGAGCACGGTCCTTGTGCCTGTGCGATGGCTTTTCGTGTTAAAGACGCGAAAAAAGCATTTGAACGCGCTGTTTCGCTAGGCGCAAAACCTTTTTTAGATGGCAAAATTGGCAAAGACGAACTCAGCATTCCGGCTATCTATGGTATTGGTGGCAGTCTCTTGTATTTTGTTGATCGCTATACCAACGACACCATTTACGATCATGATTTTGTGCCGCTTCCTAATGCGCCAAAAGAGCCACAAGGTGAAGGCTTATTATTAATTGATCACTTAACACATAATGTATATCAAGGTGAAATGGACAGATGGGCACATTTCTACCAAGATATTTTTAATTTCTATGAAATTCGTTATTTTGATATTGAAGGCCAAAAAACGGGACTCACTAGCCGCGCATTATCTAGCCCTTGCGGTAAAATCAAAATTCCATTAAACCAATCTAAAGACAGCAAATCGCAAATTGAAGAATATTTAAAAGAATACAAAGGCGAAGGCATTCAACATATTGCGATGACAACCAAAGATATTTATAAAACTATTGAAGGATTAAAACGCCGCAATGTGGGTTTCTTAAGTGTGCCTGATACCTATTATGAAATGATCAAAGAAAGAGTTAAAGGCCACACCGAAGATATCGATCGTATGGCAAAAAATAAAATCTTGATCGATGGTGAAATCCAAGATGGGCAAGAACAATTATTACTACAAATTTTTACCGAAAATGTGATTGGCCCTATTTTCTTTGAAATTATTCAACGTAAAGGCAATGATGGATTTGGTGAAGGTAATTTTACAGCTTTATTTGAAGCAATCGAGAGAGATCAAATGCGTCGAGGAGTATTATGAAATTAGCAACTTTAAAAACGAAACATCGTGATGGTGAGCTCGTTATTGTTTCACAAGACTTAACCCGGGCGGTTAAAACCTCAGAAATTGCACGTACCCTGCAACAAGCACTCGATAGTTGGGATGCTTGTTTTAATACACTGCAAGAAAAAGCCGTCGCACTTGAAAAGGACTCTTTAAAGGACGCTTTTCCTTTTGATGCCAATCTTGTTACATCTCCCTTGCCGCGCGCATATCAATGGGCCGATGCTAGCGCTTATGTTAATCATGTGGAATTAGTTCGTAAATCACGCGGCGTTGAAATGCCAGAATCGTTTTGGACTGATCCTTTGATGTACCAAGGTGGCTCTGACAGCTTTATTGCACCACGCGAACCTATTTTACTTGCGGATGAAGCTTGGGGTATCGACTTTGAAGCGGAAGTGGCCGTCATTACCAAAGACGTTCCGATGGGCGTTACGCCAACAGATGCAGGAAATTATATTGCACTGATTATGTTAGTCAATGATGTTTCACTTCGTAACTTGGCGATGAATGAATTAGGCAAAGGCTTTGGCTTTTTTAATTGCAAACCGTCAAGTAGTTTTAGCCCGGTTGCCGTTACGCCCGATAGTATAGGAAAAGCCTGGGATGGCAAAAAACTACATTTACCTATCGTGAGCCATTTAAATAAAAAGCCATTTGGGCACCCAAATGCCGGCGTAGACATGACGTTTGATTTTCCAACATTGATTGCACATGCGGCCAAAACCAGACCTTTAGGTGCTGGTACGATTATTGGATCTGGCACAGTCTCTAATAGCGATCGTAGCCTTGGCTCTTCCTGTATTGTTGAAAAGCGCATGCTAGAAACGCTAGCAAATGGCAAACCCACCACAGAATTCATGAAGTTTGGTGATAGCGTTCGCATTGAAATGTTTGACGAAAATAAGCAAAGCATTTTTGGTGCTATTGATCAACAAGTGATGAAGTACCGAGAGTAATTTACCATGATTAAGCTCTATGATTATTTTCGTTCCAGTGCAAGTTTTCGAGTTCGCATTGCATTGAATCTTAAAAAAATTGCTTATGAACAATTGAGTGTCCACCTTGTTAAAGAAGGTGGACAACATCTGCAAGCAACGTATGCTGCGATTAATCCCGAAAAGCTTGTGCCTTGTCTTATTGATAATGATGAAACAACAGCATTAACCCAATCCTTAGCCATCATAGAATATCTTGAAGAACAATACCCTGCCCCTGCATTGTTACCTAAAGATCCACTTACGCGCGCCAAGGTGCGTGCTTTTGCTCAACACATTGCTTGTGATATTCATCCTTTAAATAACTTACGAGTGCTAAAATATCTTACCAATGTGTTTCAGATGACCGAAGCTCAAAAAACGACTTGGTATCATCATTGGTTGCGTGAAGGATTTGCTAGCCTTGAACAGCACCTAAGAACTAGCAACTCTGCGTTTTGTTTTGGTGATTCACCAACGATTGCGGATATTTGTTTGGTGCCACAAGTATATAACGCAGAAAGGTTTGAATTTCCTTTGACAGATTTTCCTAGAATCAAAGCGGTGAATAAGTTATGTCTGACGCTAACCGCTTTTAGCGATGCATTGCCGGAACGACAGAAGGACGCATAATTGATGTTATTCCATTCATTTTTAGGTGCCGCAAAAATGCTTTAGTCAACGCTTTATAATTCAGCATGCCATAAAGTCGTTAGACAGATGACTATAGTCCATCCCCTAGATGCCTGCAAAGCCAACTAACGATAACTGACTACCTATTATCAATTAGACATCGATTGTGAATTAATTATAATACCCACAATGACGCAATCTTCGTCCTATATATTAAGAAACCATATCCATGCGCATAGCTATACCCAAAGAAATCTCTATCGGTGAAAACCGCGTTGCTTTAGTGCCCACCTTAGTATCCAACTTAACTCAACTCGGATGTCAAGTCATCATGGAAAAAGGTGCAGGTCTTAATGCACACTTTCGTGATGAAGATTACGTGGGGGTTGAATTTGTCGATAATCCGAACGCGCTTTATCAGCAAGCTGATATCGTCCTCAAAGTTGATGCGCCCACCGAAGAAGAGATAAAGCGCTGTAACAAAAATACGATTCTCATTGGCATGTTATCGCCGGGGCAGCATCCCGAAAGAGAACAATTGATGTCAGCGCAGCATATCACGAGTTTCTCACTAGAAAAGCTGCCGCGTATTTCACGCGCTCAAGCAATGGATGCGCTTTCTTCGCAAGCAACCATTGCCGGTTATAAAGCCGCGCTCCTGGCCGCAAATTTTCTACCACGCTTTTTCCCGATGTTAACTACTGCCGCTGGCACCATCCGTCCTGCAACCGTTTTAGTGATCGGTGCAGGTGTTGCAGGATTACAAGCAATCGCAACTGCACACCGATTGGGCGCGATTGTTAAAGCGTATGACATTCGACCTGCAGCACGCGAACAGGTTGAATCACTAGGCGCAAAAATGATTAACATTGACATTCATGCCGAAGGTTCTGGCGGTTACGCACGTGAATTGACCAATGAAGAAAAGCAAAAACAAGAAATGGCTTTAGCAAATGCTGTCAAAGAAGCCGATGCGGTTATTACCACCGCACTGATCCCTGGCAAGCGCGCTCCCATCATTATTACCAAAGCGATGGTTGAAGCCATGAAACCGGGCTCTGTCATTATTGATATTGCAGCAATTTCAGGCGGCAACTGCGAGTTAACGCAAGCCAATCAAACCATTACCCACCAAGGCGTCTTGGTACATGGCCCCGTGAATTTACCAAGTATGTTATCCAAAGATGCGAGTCTGATGTATGCCAAAAACATGGTGAGCTTTTTAAGCTTGCTCATTAAAGATGGCAAAATTTCTTTAGATTGGGAAGATCCTATTCTGTCCCAAAGCGTACTAACCCATGATGGCAAACTGCAGAAGGCGAGTTAATAATGGATGGATTCATCATATTTCTATATATTTTTATGCTAGCTGCATTCACGGGCTATGAAGTTATTAACCGCGTTCCCGTCATTTTGCACACGCCTTTGATGTCGGGTACCAATTTTATCCATGGCATCATTTTAGTAGGCGCTATGGTTGCACTGGGTCAAGCGCACACCGGCTTTGAGCAGTTTATTGGTTTTATTGCCGTGCTGATTGCCACCATCAATGTCGTTGGTGGTTTTGTTGTTACAGAGCGCATGTTAGAAATGTTTAAACCAGAGCAAAAAACCCATGAATAACTTAACTCAACTGATTTGTTTAATTACCGCTGCCATTTTGATCGTGGGCTTACGTCAGATGTGCTCCCCTAAAACTGCCAAGAAAGGGATTTCCCTTGCAGGCATAGGCATGTTAGGCGCTATTTTCATTACCTTTTTCTCGCCGCAAATTCATGGTTTTAGTACATACAGTATCATGATAGTAGCAATTGCCTTGGGAACTTTTATTGGCTGGTATTCTGGCAAGAAAGTTCAAATGATTAACATGCCGCAAATGATTGCACTTTATAACGGTATGGGCGGCGGTGCAGCCGGTTTTATTGCAATTATCGAATTGCTTAATCCTCATGAATTAACTTTTGCGATGAGCCTATTGTCTGTTTTAGGGGCCATCATTGGTACCATCTCTTTTAGCGGCAGCATCATCGCTTTCGCGAAATTACAAGACCTCATGAAGCGCGTAATCATCCTACCTAAGCACCAAGCGATTAATATGTCGTTACTCATTGGTAGTCTAGTGTTAGGTGCATTAATACTCTTAATGCCAAAAGCAACGATTCTCATGATTCCATTTTTTGTTTTACTGTTATTGCTCGGTATTACTTTTACAATCCCAATTGGCGGCGCCAATATGCCAATTGTGATTTCATTGTTTAACGCAATGACCGGCTTAGCAGTAGGCTTTAATGGCTTTGCTTTGAATAATTACGCATTGATCATCGCCGGCACCGTGGTCGGAGCTTCAGGTACGCTATTAACACAGTTAATGGCGAAAGCCATGAATAAATCGGTTTCTTCGATTTTATTCTCACCCTTGAGTGGCTCAGCTCAACAGGTTGAAGAAAATTCCGAGGGAAGTTTAAAACCGATTGAACAAAGTGATGCGTCTGTCATGATGGCTTATTCTAAGAAAGTCATTATCGTGCCGGGTTATGGCATGGCCGTTGCGCAGGCTCAACATAAAATTTGGGAACTTGCACAACAACTTGAGCAAAAAGGCGTTACCGTTAAATTTGCGATTCACCCTGTCGCAGGCCGTATGCCAGGACACATGAATGTGTTGCTCGCAGAAGCAGGCGTTCCTTATGATAAATTATTCGACCTTGAAGAAATCAATGCTGAATTCTCAAATACCGATACTGTGCTCGTGATCGGCGCGAATGACGTAGTGAATCCTTCTGCTAAAACCCATCCTGAAAGCCCAATTTATGGCATGCCGATTTTAGATGTGAATCATGCCAAAAATATTTTGGTTATTAAACGTGGGCAAGGCAAAGGTTTTTCTGGCGTCGAAAACAGTCTATTTACCTTAGACAACACTCGCATGCTTTACGGCGATGGCCAAGATGTCGTCAATAAGTTAGTGCAAGCTGTCAAAGCGCTTTAATCTCCATGTTCCTATTCCGTATGATGAATTTTGTTCGCCGCACGTTGCAACGCCTCTTAGGTGTTACAACGTTTGGCGTCAAAGCCTTGATAGTCGATTCAACTAACCGCGTACTACTGGTTGAGCATACCTATATAGATGGGTGGCATCTGCCTGGAGGCGGCATTGGCACAAAAGAAACCCCAAAGGCCGCTCTGATGCGCGAAGTCACAGAAGAAACGGGGTTAGTTGTAACAGCGGAACCCACCTTATTTGGCGTGTATTCACATAAAATCTATGGTGCCAATGACTACCCCCTGGTTTATGTGGTGAAGCACTTTAGTGTCCAGCCGAAAATTCCCTGTCATGAAATCAAACAGATGGCTTGGTTTACGCATGACAATTTACCTAGTACAACTACTGAAAGCACACAAAAACGGCTAAAAGAGTACTTTGAAGGCCTCCCGCCCTCAGATATATGGTAAATAAATAACTTACTAAATCTAACAATCCATAAACTGTCACAAAAATGCGCATAATTCACTTGTCATACTGGCAAGTTACAGCGATACTTCGTCCAAATCGAATTATTGACATTAATGTGTTGGAGAGTGAACTTTATGGTCTTTGGCATTAACTTGCTACCCCAAGATAACAAGTTTTTTGAACTGTTGTGCCAAACAAGTGAATATGCCAACACTGCCATTCATTTGCTCAAAGATTTAACCAATGAAGAAGACCGCGACAAGGCTTTCAAAATTGCGCGCGAAATCGAAACTGCTAAGCAAAAAACCAAAGAAGTTACCTATGAGATTACTGAGCGGCTTTGTCGCACCCTGGTAACCCCATTTGACCATGAAGATATCCACAGACTTTCACGTGGGCTTTACAAGATTTTAAAAACCTGTGAAAAGGCGCAAGAGCGCATCGTGGCATTTCAATTACGCCCGTTTCAAAATGATTTTTTCAAACTCACCAGCAACATGGTCGAAGCATCTGATGTGGTGCACACCCTAATGAAAAGTTTGAAAACTTTAAAAGACAGTAAACCAATTCATGACAAATGTGCGCTGATTCATAATATTGAAAACAATACCGATCAATTATTAAACCAGCTCACCATTGACCTTTATCAATATGAAAACGATTTTAAGAAAATCCTGATCCGCAAAGAAATCTACGGTCTAATGGAAGGCATTGTCGACAGACACCGCGATGTTGCCAACGTTATCCTCGAAGTTGTGTTGAAACATTCTTAGCTTTCTGAGGGACAACCATGGAACTTGCATTTTTGCTGTTTGTCAGCATCGTTATTATCGCGCTCATTTTTGACTATATTAATGGCTTTCATGATGCCGCAAATGCCATTGCGACCGTTGTTTCAACCAAAGTGTTATCCCCTCGGGTTGCTGTTACCTATGGCGCCATACTCAATATCATAGGTGCATTGCTCGGTACGAAAGTGGCAGCGACTGTCGGCCAAGGTTTAGTTGATGCGCAAGCAGTGACTTCTGAAGTGTTATTAGCAGCATTATTAAGTGCCATCATTTGGAATCTGCTCACCTGGTATAAAGGCTTACCTTCTAGCTCTTCTCACGCATTGATGGGTTCATTAATGGGCGCAACGGCTTTTGCTGCCGGTAGCCAAAGTTTACATTGGGACAAAATCACTTATAAAGTCATTATCCCTATGTTCTCCTCCCCTATTATGGGCTTTATTCTGGGTTACTTTGTGATGGTCGGACTGTTTTGGCTGTTACATAAAGTTGCGCTACCCACCATTAATACCTGGTTTCGCAAATTACAGATCCTCTCTTCTGGCTATCTCTGCTTAACACATGGTACCAACGATGCGCAAAAAACCATGGGTATTATTGCATTGGCCGTTGCCACCTACTATGGAACCGAATTTCATGTTTCTACATGGATTGTTGTCACTTGCGCATTAACCATGGGGCTTGGCACCATGGCCGGTGGTTGGAAAATTATGCGCACTGTAGGCTCTAAGATGGTTAAAATTGATCCCATTCAAGGGTTTGCGGCAGAAGCTACTGGCGGTAGCATTTTATTCTTAACCGCGCATTTTGGTATTCCCGTCAGCACGACACACACCATCACCACCTCCATTATGGGTGTTGGCTCAGCAAAACGTCTATCGGCATTAAAGCTGCCCGTGATTGCGAATATTATGAGTGCTTGGGTTTTAACCTTACCCGTGTCGTTTTTCTTGTCCGGTGGTTTGTACTTAGCGTTACATTGGGCACTTGATAGACTGGTTTAAACGACTTTCAATCTCGCCTCGGATCGCCATTTCAAGTTTGGTTTTATATTCAGGCGAGATCTGACTATTCAGTCTGATCTCTTTTAAGAATGCTTTATCCAAATGTGGGATCATCAACAAAGCAATTTTCAATGCATTTTTGGCATGCTCCATTGAAAAAGGCGGGGTTAACGATTTCACCTTTGGAAGACAGCTTGTCAGCTTTTCAAATAGACTCCGCCCATGCAATGCAATAGGTTCAACATTGGCATTCAGCTCAAGCAAGTAGCACACCGCATGCAAATTAACTTGGTAAATCGCCTGCAACAATGGGGTTACCACACGGCAATCACTTCGATAGGGCCTCTCAATATCAATCACTTTATTCACAATCGATTTTTTTAACTGCGCCTTCTCTTTCGCAGATAATGGACTATTTTGAATAAAATTTCGAAGCAAACGATCGGCTTCCATTTTAGCAATCGCCTCTGGGGTTTTAATGATATCTGACAAAACTAACGACATAATGAACTCCCAGAAAAGTTGCGTAGATGGCACATTATAAAGCGCTACAGCTCTTTGCTGACATAAGGGAAATTCTTAGAAGCTTGCAGTTGAATAACCGCAAAGCATTAATCGTCTTGAATTTACTGTGGTTTTGATAAAACAACGTAATATTTTGTGGATAAATGGTTTGTTTAACGCGCTAAAGTTACCCCACGCTGCGAATGTCGCGCTACGCGCTCCTTTCTAACACGGCCTGCACTGCAAAGCGCTTTGCGCGACGACGTGGGCTATTATCCTACGCGGCTACCGCCGCTGAACGATTCATTTCAAGTTAGTCAGATACTCATTTGAAAAAGTCCGATTTCGGACATATAATAATATAAAATACGATTTTGGACGAAAAGCTTATGAATCCAGTGCATCCACACATTTCTAGATCCTTATCAGAAGGGAAAATCGGTAGAGCCGCTTTCCAAGCTTTTATTAATATCTCAGAACAATGGCAACTCGATCGACAACAGCAAACCAAATTGCTCGGTGAAATATCAAACTCCACTTATCATGATTGGAAAAAGAAAACAGAAGAAAAAAAAGATCTTAAACTGCACAAAGATACTTTAGAACGAATATCTTATATCTTAGGGATCTATAAAGCACTCAACATTTTATTGCCTTCAAAAGAAGTTGCTAATCTCTGGATCCATAAGAACAATGCAGCCCCTCTTTTTAATAACCAAACTGCACTAGAGAAAATGCTTGCTGGCAATGTTGTCGATCTTGCTGATGTAAGAAGATATTTAGATTCTGAAAGAGGCGTTTAAGGAATGAGTCTAAAACCTGTTGAAGTGATTTTATCCTGGAGTCACACTTACCGAGTCGTTCCATCACAATTCCCGCCCATTAATTTCTTTGAAACTTTAGTTGATGCAAATTTAATGGATGAACTATTTTATGTTGAAAGTTTAACCAATGATCGTTTACGAGAAGAAGTCGGCGACATTTCACTCGTTGCTCAACATGATAGAGTCTCTGGAAACGGCTCTACTGTTGTTATGGCCGCATTTACGCATATTTCAACCGCTAGAAGCAGTCGATTTACTAATGGCTCATTTGGTATTTACTACGCAGCAAAAGAGCTAGAAACCGCTATTAAAGAAAAGGTCTATCACAGCGAAAAATTTCTTTCCTATACCAATGAAGCCCCCTGTACATTAACCATGCGTGTTTATCAAAGCAAAAAACTTTTGCAACCTATGATAGACATTAGAGCTTCTGCATATTTCCATTTACACCATCCTAACAATTATTCAGCTTCTCAGGATTTTGGTTTTGCAATGAAAAATGCTAATCAATGGGGAATTGTGTATAACAGCGTTAGAGATCCCGGAGGGGAATGTGTTGCCATTCTTCGTCCTCCTGCTATTCCATTACCCGTATCACAAACGCAACATCTTAAATTTGACTGGGATGGTTCTAAAATTTTTCAATATTATACGGTTGGCACTACAGCAGTTGCATTATAATGATTGACTTCAATTTTACTTAGCACAATTCTGTACTTATACGGAAGTACAGAAAGCCTAAAACCTGTACTTCCAAAGAAGCACAGGTTTGCAAGTTATTGATATTATAGGGTATATTTCAGATTCTCAATTGAGATTGCGTTGTGTTACACGTGTTGATAATGGTATAAAAATCAGCCTTTGCTATATTTATAATAGCTTCTCCAACTCCGGTACTATCGTAAACAAATCCCCAACCAAGCCATAATCGGCAACCTGAAAAATCGGCGCTTCAGCATCTTTATTAATCGCGACAATCACTTTGGAATCTTTCATACCTGCAAGATGCTGAATGGCACCCGATATCCCAATCGCAATATATAAAGTAGGCGCCACCACTTTGCCGGTTTGCGCGACTTGCAAATCGTTTGCGACAAAGCCTGCATCCACCGCGGCGCGCGATGCGCCCACGGCAGCGCCCAATTTATCCGCTAATTGTTCAATCATCTGAAAATTTTCTTTGCTCTTTAAGCCTCGTCCACCCGACACGACAATGTTTGCGGTGGTTAAATCAGGACGTGTTAATTGCGGCGTATCCGCTGAAACAAAGGCAACGTTTTCGTTAACCGTCACATCGACTTTTAAGGTTTCAACAGGGGCTGTTGAGCCACTGGCTTTTACACCATCGAATGCCGTGGTACGAATGGTTAATAATTTGATTGCATCCTGAGAACGAATTTTCTCAAAGGCATTACCCGCATAAATCGGACGAACAAACGTGTCTGCACTTTCAATATGTGTGACATCCGATATCATTGCCACATCTAATATTGCTGCTAACCGCGGCATCAGATTTTTACCAAAAGTGCTTGCAGGCGCTAAAATATGTGTATAGTTTTTAGCGAAAGTCATAATCACGGCAGCAAGATCTTCTGCCACACCATGCGCAAAGCGTTCATGCTGTACAACATTAACCACTTTCACGCCAGTCAATTCAGCTAAACTTGCA
The DNA here is from genome assembly GCA_964502705.1 of Uncultured Candidatus Berkiella sp. Lineage (GTDB taxonomy): Bacteria > Pseudomonadota > Gammaproteobacteria > Berkiellales > Berkiellaceae > Berkiella. The sequence continues at coordinate 19,157 of CAZCXZ010000030.1, forward strand.
GCCATCACTACATCTTGGCAGGCCAATAACACATCACAATCCGCATGTAATTTTAGTGCAGCAGCAATCGTTGGCGCGTTGCTTGCACTGATTTTTCCAGCAAAGTGTTCGGCAATCACAAGTGCTTTGTTCATGTTAAATCACCTTCTCAATATCGCGTAAGCATTGCATTAGCTCGGTAACATTTTGCACCATTTTACTGGGTTTTCTGGCCGGTGGCGGTGTGACCTCCAGCACGGTTAAACGCGGCGTAATATCGACATCTAGGGTTGCTAGTTGTTCCGTTGTTAACGGTTTACGTTTAGCTTGCATAATATTTGGAAGCGTTGCATAACGTGGCTCATTTAAGCGCAAATCGGTTGTGATCACACAAGGCAGTTTTAAGCTTAATGTTTCTAATCCATGATCGACTTCTCGTATCACGCTGAGTGATTTCTTATCAGCAGCAAAGGTGATTTTTGATGCAAAGGTGGCTTGCGGCCAATTAAGCAATGCTGCCAGCATTTGCCCCGTTTGATTGCAATCGTCATCGATGGCTTGTTTACCCATAATAATCACATCAACATTTTGTTGAATAGCTATCGCTTTTAAACATTTTGCAACGCTTAACGGTTCTAGTTTTTGTTGTGTCTCATAATGCAACGCACTATCAGCACCTAGTGCCAAGGCATTACGTAATGTTTCTTGCACAGCTTGCGTGCCGAGTGACACAACTATCACTTCAGTTATGAGTCCTGCTTCTTTCCAACGCACGGCTTCTTCGATGGCAATTTCATCGAAGGGATTGATCACCATTTTTAACTGATCGGTGTCTATGCCCGAACCATCCGCTTTAATGCGAGTTTTGACATAAGGATCGACCACGCGCTTAATGGGGACTAAAACTTTCATCATAACTCCTTGATTTGCGAAGCAAGCATGCTTAGTGTGAGTATACCGGATCTCACAAATTGGACCTATCCATGGCTCACGAATCAATGGAATACGATGTTGTCATCGTTGGCGCAGGGCCTGCAGGCCTTTCATGTGCTATACGCTACGCCCAGCTTTGCAGGGAAACTAACCAACAACCTAAAATCTGTGTGTTAGAAAAGGGTGCAGAAGTCGGTGCGCATATTTTATCCGGTGCGGTATTTGAGCCTCGCGCCTTAAATGAATTATTGCCAAACTGGCAAGCCATGAATGCGCCACTTAACACGCCTGTCACAACTGATGAATTTTTGGCATTAAGTTCACGGACAGCGTTTACATTACCGACACCACCACAAATGCATAACACCGGCAATTATATTATTAGCCTAGGCATACTCTGCCGCTGGCTTGCTAAGCACGCCGAAACTTTAGGCGTTGAGATATATCCGGGGTTTGCTGCCATTGCGCTGCTCTTTAATGATCAAAATCACGTAATAGGTGTTGCCACCAATGATGTGGGACGCGATAAACAAGGCGAACCTAAAAACACTTTCCAAGCCGGCATGCATCTTTTGGCCAAACACACCATTTTTGCGGAAGGCTGTCGCGGTTCACTCACGCAACAATTAATTAAAAAATATCAACTCGACAAAAATAGCCAACCGCAAACTTATGCGATTGGTATTAAAGAGATTTGGGAAATCAAGCCTGAAAAACACCAAGCCGGCAAAGTCACGCACACGGTGGGTTGGCCGCTTGATCCAAAAACCTATGGTGGCAGCTTTATTTATCATTGGGAACAAAACCTATTAAGTATTGGCCTGGTGATTGGTTTAGATTATGAAAACCCTTATTTAAACCCATATGAAGAACTGCAACGTTTTAAACATCACCCCAGTGTTGCTCACCTACTAGAGGGTGCGCGATGCTTAAGTTATGGCGCAAGAGCCTTAAACGAAGGCGGTTGGCAATCTATTCCACAATTAACTTTTCCAGGTGGTTTATTGGTAGGATGTGCTGCAGGCTTTATGAATGTGCCCAAAATCAAAGGCTCACATACGGCAATGAAATCTGGCATGCTGGCCGCAGAAAGCCTATTTTCAGGCACCGATTATGAGCACGCATTGAAAAACAGTTGGATCAAAGACGATTTATACCCGGTGCGCAACATTCGCCCGGGCTTTCGATTCGGGCTGTTACCCGGTCTGATTAATGCAGGCATCGAAACCTATCTATTGCGCGGGAAAGCCCCTTGGACATTATCACACAAAGCTGATTACACGTATTTAAAACCCGCAAAAAACTATCAGGCCATGACTTACCCGAAACATGATGGCATCATCAGCTTTGATAAAATGACTTCATTACAACGCGCCAATGTGTTTCATGAAGAAAATCAACCCGTGCATTTGGTGTTAAAAGATAACCGTGTGCCAGTACGTATTAATTGGCAAGAATATGCCGGCCCTGAAGCGCGCTATTGCCCAGCAGGCGTTTATGAATTTATTGATGATGAACAAGGCAATAAGCAATTACACATTAATGCGCAAAACTGCATTCATTGTAAAACCTGTGATATTAAAGATCCCACCCAAAATATTACTTGGGAAACACCAGAAGGCGGCGGTGGGCCCAACTATTCGAATATGTAGTAGGTTATGCAGAAACCCTGCTTCGCAGGGCAAGATTCTGCTTCGCTAACAGCTTCGCAGAACAAGAAAAAAGCCAATCTTTCGATTGGCTTTTGGGTAGTCTCTTGTTAACGCTATTGCTTAGAAGCCAAAACCTTTACCACTACGGGTTGTTTTGTGTGGCATAGCATCAACTTCTGCTTTGTTAATCGGTGCTAAAGTGTAGTTAACGGGCTGGTTACCACGATGCAACAAAGTGCGGTGCGTGTAGGAACCTGCTTGGGTCATTGCGAAATCATCTTCCAAGCCTGCAACATCTGCAGCAAAACGACGTTGTTGCTTTCTTGAGAATTTTCCATAACCTTCCTCAGATGCATGTTCTGGACCAAATTCAGGTGCATAATCGCTAGTCCAACGGTTGTTATCCATAAAGAATTTAACGCTTTTAGCAGCTAAATAACCAGCGCCAAGTAATGCGGTAGTAGCAACTGGAGTAGCAATTGCAGTAACAAGGGTTAAAGGTGCAGAACCGAAAACCAATGAGAATAAAGGCCATGCACTTACTGCAGCAGCGGTAACGCCGATTTTTTCACCACGGGTCATTTCAATTTCTGAAATCGCTTCTTTCACATCGGAAGCTTTTTGAGCTACGTAGTTAAAACTATCTTTCATAAAACCTAACATGCTTATTTCCTCTCTTAAGTTAATTAACACTGAGAACAACTCTCAAGTCGCCATGCTAGAGATTTACATAACTAAAAACAACAGCGTATTTGAATTTTAAGATTGACGGTAGCATGTCACAGCTAAGCTGTATTACGGCGAAATATGCAAAAAAAAAGCCAATCGATCGATTGGCTTTTTTTAGGTCTTATACGGCTATTAATTGTTGCCAAAACGGTTTCTAACAAAACCTGAACGGCTTGAACCATATGCTATAGCATCAACTTCGTCACGGTTCAACGCTGGCAAAGTGTATTGCACTTCACGTTGTTGACGCGCAAAAGGACGCAACAAGGTGCGGTGTGTGTATGAATTTGCTGTGTTTTGCGCCATTTCAGCGTATAAATCAACATCATTTTCATCTTCAAGATCGCTATCATCGCTATCAAGTTCATGATCTTCAGGAACATCTGGACCATATTCAGGTGCGTAATCGCGGGTCCAACGGTTGTTATCCATAAAGTGTTGAATACCTTTACCAACTGCGTAACCAGCAGCAATTAATGCAGTGGTTGCAACAGGCGTAGCAACAACAGTCAAAAGAGTTAAAGGAGCTGAACCGAAAGTTAATGAGAATAAAGGCCATGCACTTACTGCAGCAGCGGTAACACCTATTTTTTCGCCACGGGTTAATCTGATTTCTTCAATTGCTTCTTTAGCGTCTAATGCTTTATCTGCGACGTAGTTATAAGCATCTTTAAAATAACCTAACATATGTATTTCCTCTCTTACGTTAATTAACTACTTGAGAAAAATTCTCAGTCGCCATCCTAGTGATTCAGATAGCTTATTTCAATCGCTTTTCTTGTCTTTAGGACTGCCGGTCGATTTTTGCCGTTAAGCGGTTATTGAGTCGAAAAATAGGCTATTGAGTATCAAGATCTAAAAACCCTGATAGAGCGATTGCCCTATCAGGTTTATATTCACAATTATTTTCTTCTGGCTGGAGAATAGCCACGCGTGCGTGCAGATGAATTGCGACTTACCTTTTTTTCTTCTGCTGCGGCATCTTGTTGACGCTGGTACTCAGAAGCATAAACGGTGCTGACGGGTGCTTGAAAGTAATTATTAATGACTGTGCCATTCTTAGGTGCACTATCATCTGCACCACGTGTCGCATTGGTGGCAGGTTGCACAGCTTCAGCAGCTGGCTGTTGTTGTTCAGACTTTTTAGCCGCTTTTTTCTTTTTTGGTGCAGGTAAAACACGATCCGCTAACTTGCAGACGCCGTCTACACAATAGTCTGTTGTATTACGCACTGCTTGAGCGGGAATATGTCCCGTTTCTTTGACTGCGCCATAGATAGCACCACCAACCACGCCAGCTAAACCAAATAAAATCGTTTTGCCGGTTTCTAACCCCATGCTAACTAAATCGCCATAACTTAACAGATATAACCCGCCAGCTAGACCAGCCAATAAAATACCGCCTTTTGCTCCATTCCATAGCATGCTCAGCACTAATTCACGTTTATCAATTTCGTTATCACTTTCGCTATCACTTTCATTATCGATTTGGTTATCAGCACCTTTTAACACGGGAGTATCCTCACATCACAAGTCATAAAACATAACTGCTGAGGATTCTAGACTATTTATATGGGTGGAATAGAGCAGTATAAGATGGAGCGTGAGAAAGGGGCGATAAGCTTAGCAATCAGGGCGGGCTTTTGCCCGCCCCTACATATATTAGTTAATTTTTAGATTGTGCGTGTATCTGCTTCACCGCTTCCAATAATTTCTCAGGCGGTAAGTACCCTGGGAAAAGTGTACCATCTTCAAAAACCATCGTTGGGGTTCCATTAATTCCCATTGCGGTTCCCAATTCATAACCTTTTGCAATGCTTTTATCGTTGCAAACAGCACCTTCAACGGCTTTATCAGCGGATGCATCATCAAAGGCTTGTTGCTTGTTTTTAGCACACCAGATTTTGCTCATTTTTTCAGCCGTTGGTGAATTTTCGCCCGCTCTTGGAAATGCGATGTAGCGCACGCTGATACCCAGCTCATTAATTTTTGCGACTTCTGAATGGAATTTTCGGCAATAACCACAATCGACATCAGTAAACACGGTTAGCGTATATTCCGGCTTTTTAGCAGCAAAGACGACCATGTTGTCTTCGGTTACGGTGTTTAAGCTTTTTAAGCGTGATTTTTTACGCGCCGTTTCCGACAAATTATTTTGCCCGGTCTGCAAATCGATTAAATCGCCGGCAATAATATAACGACCATCAGCTGTCGCATACAAAATATTGCCATTCGCTAATACTTGGGATAACCCAGGAATCGGTGACGGAGTGATCTCTTCAATCGTAATTTGCGGGAAATTCTTTTTTAATTTTTCTTCGATTTTTTTGTTATCTTGCGTAAACGCTTGCAAAGGCAATAAAGTAACTAAAACTACCAAACTCAACCAATAGTGTCGCATGTCTCTTCCCTAATAATTTAACTAATCCGTTACTATGTTAAAGCGAATTTGCTTCGTGAGCCAACAACCATTGTTTAACAATCAGTGGTTTGCCGTCAACCTTGCCACAAAAACCACCCATGCCATTTGCCGCAACGACGCGGTGACAAGGCACAATTAAGGGCAAAGGGTTAGCGCGACAGGCCATGCCAATGGCGCGTGCTGAGGTTTTTAAGGTTTTAGCTAATTCACCATAGGTGCGTGTTTGCCCTAAGGGAATATCAAGCAGCGCTTGCCAGACACGTAGCTGAAAGGCGGTGCCCATTTTGGAATGAAGCGGCACATCAAAATTTTGTGGTCGTTTAAAATAATGGCTTATTTCTTTCAGAAAACGTGATTGCTTAATGCTCGGCTTATTCACGGATTTCTTTTTCGAATCATACAAATACGCCATCTTCACTAAAATATCGTCTTCGAATTTAAAGGAGATACAACCAACAGGGGTGTTTAGGTAGTGGGTGATAATAGACATGACATGCTCTTCAGGTATTCAGTTTTAGGTGTTCCAACGCTCACTTCAGGAAACTCGCGCACAAGGCGCTCAGACAACCCTTTGTTCGCTAAAGAACACCTAAAACTCTTATTTGATAACGGAAATAAAAGACTTATTCGCCGCCAGCTTCCAATTGTTCTTTTGAATTCTTGGATTTGCTTAAATCTTCTTTAATACGCGCTGCACGGCCAGCCAAATCACGTAAGTAGTACAATTTGGAGCGACGCACTTTACCGCGACGTTTTACTTCAATGTTGTCGATAATTGGGCTGTGTGTTTGGAAAACACGCTCAACACCTTCGCCATGGGAAACTTTACGAACGGTGAATGCAGAATGTAAACCACGTTTTTTAATCGCGATCACAACGCCTTCAAATGCCTGTAAACGCTCGCGGGTACCTTCAATAACTTTTACCCAAACGCAAACAGTATCCCCTTGCGAAAAATCAGGAATATTTTTACGTAATTGTTCCTGTTCGATTTGTTGAATAATAATGCTCATGATGACTCCTCTAATAAATTCTCTTGTTCTTGTTGAAACTCTGCCAACAACCGTTGGCTTGTTTTATCTAGTGCTTTTTGCTGCAGCAAGTCGGGCCTATTCAGCCAAGTGTGCCCCAGCGCTTGTTTTTTTCGCCATAACGCGATTGCTTGATGATCACCTGATAGCAATACCGGCGGAACCACTTCACCCGCCAAGTCCGCAGGCCGCGTGTAATGCGGACAATCTAACAACCCTGCGTTCTCTTCACTAAAAGCATCATTCGGTGCCGAAGCCTCATGCCCCAATGCACCGGGTATCCATCGCACAACAGCATCTATCATGACCATTGCTGCTAATTCGCCACCAGATAAAACATAGTCTCCGATGGAAAACTGTTCATCAATATCGCGTTCAATCACGCGATAATCAATTCCTTCATAACGTCCAGCCACAAAAATCAGTGGCTGCTTTTCATCTGCGAGTCGCCGCGCGGCTTGATAATCAAAGCGCTTACCCGCAGGCGTCACATAAATCACGCGCGCGTTAGGGGCTGCATTTTTTGCAGCCGTGATGGCGCGCCGCAAAGGCTCTGCCATCATCACCATGCCAGGCCCACCACCATAAGGTCTATCATCGACCGTGGCGTGCTTGTCTGTGGTGAAATCCCGCACATCAAACGTTTCGAGTGTTAATAACTTCTTTTCAACTGCCCTGCCTGTAATACCGTGATCTTTGATCGCGGCCAGCATCTCGGGGAAAATCGTTACAACACCACACCACACTTAATCATCATCCCGTTCAACACTTTCAGGCATATCCCAATCGATGATGACGTGCTTCTTCTGTAAATCGACTTCAATTACCGTATCATTCAACACAAAGGGTATCTGAAATTCTTTGCCAAGGTGTGTAATCACCATGACATCGATACCTGCATTATCATAAAGATACTGGATCTGCCCCAGTGTCTCGCCTTTGGTTGACAGAACGGTTAAATTTTCCAAGTCAGCCCAATAAAACTCATCAGCCGGCAATTGAGGCAATTCATCGCGCGGTACAGCGATATGACATTGAGTCCATTTCGCTGCAACGTCGCAATCTGTGATGTCATGCAGCTTTATGACAATGCCTTGACCATGACGTCGCCCTGCTTCTACTTTAAGGGCAATCCATTGATCTTTTTGCTGCACGTATAACGTTTTATAATTTAAAACGTTATCTTGCGGTTCGGTAAAAGATTGCACATGTTGCCAACCTTGTACGCCATAAGGCGCGCCTAACCGCCCAATCACAACCAGAGATTCGGCTAAATCAGCTATCACGCCGCTGCGTTCTTCTCGTCCCATTGTTTCACAATGCTTGCTACGCGAGTCGACATTTGAGCGCCTTGTGCGACCCAATGCTTAACACGCTCAAGATCTAAACGGATTGTTTCTTCTTTACCGCGCGCAACGGGGTTATAGAAGCCAAGACGCTCAATAAAGCGGCCTTCAGGCTTATAACGCTGATCTGCTACTACGATGTTAAAGAAAGGACGTTTCTTGGCACCCTTTCGAGCTAAACGAATCACCACCATTGTCGTGTTATTCCTCTTCAATGTGTTAGATATTTTACTTATTAAATATAGGTTGCTACCATAAAGGGGCCCCATTGTACGCTAAGTTGACGCGCCTTGGAACGATCTTAATGCGGTAAGCCACCCCCAGGGATAAGATTCTGCATCCCCTTGACGCCCCTCATCATCTTCATGAGGCCACCCTTTTTGCTAAATTTCTTCATCATTTTTTGCATTTGGGTAAATTGCTTTAGTACACGGTTCACATCTTGGATAGCAGTTCCGGAGCCATTAGCGATACGACGCTTACGAGATCCCTGAATCAATAAGGGGCGACGACGCTCTTTAGGGGTCATGGAACAGATGATAGCGAGCATCTGATCAACCACTTTATCATTGGCTTTGGACTTCACTTCCTGGGGGATAGCTGCCATGCCCGGCAACTTGTCCATGAGGCCTGCCATACCACCCATATTTTTCATTTGCACTAATTGTGAACGAAAATCTTCTAAATCGAACTCTTTTCCTTTGCTCAGCTTTTTCGCCAGACGATCGGCTTCTTGCTTATCAAGGTTGCGCTCTAAGTCTTCAACCAGCGATAAAATATCACCCATACCTAAAATACGGGATGCGATACGATCAGGGTAAAAAGGCTCTAAAGCGTCGGTTTTTTCACCCATACCCACAAATTTAATGGGCTTGCCATTGGTAATTTGGCGAATCGATAAAATAGCACCACCACGCGCATCACCATCTAATTTGGTGACAATCACACCCGTTAAGGGCAAAGCATCGTTAAACGCTTTGGCCGTTTTGGCAGCATCTTGACCGGTCATACCATCGACCACGAACAGGGTTTCGATTGGGTTGATCGCCTGATGGATCCCTTGGATCTCTGACATCATGCCATCGTCGATATGTAAACGACCTGCCGTATCGATAATCACGACATCGGCAAATTGTCTTTTACCGCTTTGTAATGCCGCCTTCGCAATCTCAATGGGCGCACTCAAGTCACCATTTTCAAAAAATAACGCATCCACTTCTTTGGCTAATACGCGTAATTGCTCAATTGCCGCAGGTCGATAAACGTCAGCGCTCGCGAGCAAGACCGTTTTCTTTTGTCTTTCTTTTAGGAATTTAGCCAACTTAGCCGTGCTGGTCGTCTTACCGGAACCTTGCAAACCAGCCATTAATACAACCGCTGGTGGTTCTGCATGTAAATTTAATTCTGCGCAGCTCTCTCCCATTAAGATAACGAGCTTGTCATTAATGATCTTAACTAACATTTGCGCTGGACTGAGACTCTTGCTCACTTCCATTCCCAAAGCGGCTTCACGCACCCCTTCTAGGAACTCATTCACCACTTCTAAGGCTACGTCTGCCTCTAAAAGGGCATTTTTAACCTCGCGCAACGTTTCTTTCATGTTGTCTTCGCTGAGCTTGCCTCGCCCAACGACATTTCTAAACGTTTTACTTAATCGCTCTGTTAAATTCTCAAACATGGATCACCTTTTTGATGCCAATACCATCGTCGGACGCAAGCATAGCATTCGATGGGCCAGCTATGCGATGATCCCGACTATATTTATATGGCTTTTGGTCTATGAATTTAAAATATATTGGAATTCTAACTTTCTTTACCTACCTGAGCGTCGCGCTTGCGCAAGGCTTGCACCTATTTGGCCATATCGCATTTGCCCGTTGGCGCTACCGGATCGGGACCTTCGCTGCCCTACTTGGGCACGGCTGGATTCTATACAATTTAATTGAAACTCCTCAAGGCCAAAATCTGTATTGGCTTTGTATGCTCTCTTTCACGCTCTGGCTCATGAACATTATCACCCTACTGACAACGTTTACGGCCCGCGTTGAAAATTTGAGCGCACTAACCTTTCCCTTGAGCGCGCTATCACTTGCCTTGGTTATGCACTTTGTTGGCAGTCACATTGTGGACACGAAAGCGCAGGGTGTGCTTGCACATATCTTTATATCCATGTTCGCAATCAGCCTGTTGTTGTTAGCGAGCCTACAAGCCATTTTGATGGGATTGCAAAATTCCCTTCTGAAAACCCACAAACCTTCAAAAATGCTTAGCATACTGCCCCCCTTACAAGCGATGGAAGCGTTGCTATTTCACATCATCTGGTGCGGAATGCTCTTTTTTTCGGGTTCTTTGATCAGTGGCTTTTTCTACCAAGGACCTTTGTTTACAACGCATTTATTGCCTAAAATTATTCTTGCCCTCTGTGCGTGGGTCTTACTGACCCTATTACTACTTGGACGTTATCGATTTGGCTGGCGTGGTCCAACGGCCATACGGTGGACGTTAAGCGGCACCAGCTTCGCCTTATTATCTTACTTTGGCACTAAAGCGTTACTACTCTAATAGGAGAACTGAACGTTGCATGAGACCAGTAACACGGCTTTACTGATTATCCTTGGTATTCTGGTGTGCTTATTAGCGTTTTTCTCTATGGCAGAAGCCGGGATCCTATCTGTTAATCGCTATCGTTTAAAACACCTCATTAAAGTATCAAAGGGCGCTAAAAGAGTCGCAGAACTTCTTGAACGCCCCGATAGACTTTTTGGCGTGATCTTGATGGGGAATACCTTCGTCACCATTAGTGCGGCATCGATTGCCTCCATACTGGGTGGCCGCTTATTAGGTGAAATGGTTGGCGACCATATGGGCGTAATTATCGCCGACGTTATTTTGACATTTGTCTTATTAATTTTTGCAGAAGTCTCTCCAAAAACCTGGGCGACGCTATATCCTGAAAAAGCCGCGTTCCCTACTTCCTTCTTACTAAAATACATGCTGAAGCTTTTATATCCCGTCGTTTGGGCTGCAAATGGCGTTTCAAACGGCTTTTTGCGATTATGTGGCGTTAACTTATCGCAAGCAGGTAACCAACAAGGGATCACCCGCGAAGAATTACGTACCGTCGTACATGAAGCAACCGGCAGAATACCTTCTAAGCATCGCAAAATGTTGCTCAGCATTTTAGACCTCGAAAAAGTGACTGTCGATGACATCATGGTACCGCGCAATGATGTAACAGGGCTTGATATTGAAAATGAATGGGATGCCATTGTTGGACAATTAGCCAATACCCAACACACCTTTTTGCCTGTCTTTGAGGGCGATCTGAACAATTTGATCGGTATCTTGCATGCGAAAAAAGCATTGCATCTATTGATTGATGAAGATTTTACAGAAGAAAAATTACGCCGCTCATTGAACCAAGCATTTTTTATCCCTACCGGCACTTCTCTAACCAAACAATTGATTAACTTTCAGCATTCTAAAGAACGGTTCGCGCTCGTGGTAGATGAGTACGGCGATATCATCGGGCTGATCACCTTAGAGGATATTCTAGAAGAAATTGTGGGCGAATTCACCACCGATATGTCTGAAGCCTATATGGCAATTTTAGCGCAAGATGATGGCTCATATTTGGTGGAAGGCAGCATTACCATTCGAGAATTCAATCGTATTGTCGATTGGAAATTTCCGCTTTCAGACGCTAAAACCATGAATGGCTTAGTGATTGAGCATTTACAAACTATTCCGGAAGAGGGAACTTGCTGTTTATTGGGCAATATTCCCATTGAAGTGGTTCACGTACAAGATAATCGTATTAAAACCATTAAAGTGTTTCCGCCCATTCATCGCGAGTAAGCCGGAGGAATTATGGGACTACCTACTTACCAACATTATATCGATGGCAAATGGTGCGAGCCACTTAGCAAGAATTACCTAGAATCCATTAATCCCTATACCGCAAAACCTTGGTGCTTGATCCCACGTGGCAATCGTGATGATATGGACCTTGCCATTAAAGCTGCACACCGCGCCTTTATGCAAGGCGATTGGCCAAAGATGAATGCCACTGCCAGAGGAGCGCTACTTCGTAAGTTAGGCGATCTGGTTGCTGCCAATGCCAAACACTTAGCAGAAATAGAATCAACGGATAATGGCAAACTGATTGCTGAAATGTCGGCGCAGCTCAATTATGTTCCGCAATGGCTTTATTACTATGGTGGTCTTGCTGACAAAATCGAAGGTCAGGTGTTGCCCATCGACAAAGCGGATATGTTCAATTTTACCACCTATGAACCACTTGGGGTGGTTGGTGCGATTACGCCGTGGAATTCTCCACTTCTGATTATGATTTGGAAGTTTGCGCCAGCGCTTGCTGCCGGAAATACGTTTGTTTTAAAACCGTCTGAATTTACTTCTGCGTCTGCGTTCGAATTTGCCAAATTGGTAGAGCAAGCAGGATTTCCACCCGGCGTATTCAATGTGGTTTCTGGTACAGGCGTTGAAGTGGGCGATGCGCTCACCACGCACCCGCTGGTCGCAAAAATTTCATTTACTGGCGGAACACAAACCGGTAAGCATGTCTATCAACAAGCTGCAAATGGGGTCAAGAAAATCAGCTTAGAGCTGGGCGGAAAATCTCCCAATATCGTCTTTGCTGATGCGGATATCGATAATGCGACCAAAGGCGTGATCTCCGGCATTTTTGCGGCAACTGGGCAAACCTGTATCGCAGGTTCGCGACTGCTGGTTGAAAAATCGATTCACGATCAACTTGTTGAAAAAGTGGTCGCTATCGCTAAAACCGCTCAAATGGGCGATCCGCTTTCTTTTGACACTCAAGTAGGCCCTGTCACCACCAAAGCGCAATATGAAAAAATTCTTAGCTATTTTGAGGTTGCAAAATCAGAAGGTGTTAAATGCGTATTAGGCGGCAGCAAAGCGAATAGACCTGAGTGCGGTGATGGCTGGTTTATTGAGCCTACCATTTACACCGAAGTAAAAAATACGATGCGCATTGCTCAAGAAGAAATTTTTGGCCCTGTGCTATCAGTGATCTCTTTTAATGATATCGATGAAGCCATCGAGATTGCCAATAATGTGGTGTATGGTTTAGCGGCGGGTCTTTGGACACAAAGCATGCAAAAAGCCCTTACGCTCAGCAAACGTTTACAAGCTGGCACTGTGTGGGTCAACACTTACCGCGCATTAAGCTACATGTCGCCTTTTGGTGGTTACAAGCAATCAGGGATTGGGCGAGAAAGTGGTCAAGAAGCGATTTATCAATATCTACAGCCCAAATGCGTATGGATCTCAACCTCTACCGAGGTCCCCAACCCTTTTATGATGCGTTTAAAGTAAGGCTGATTGCAACGCAGGATAACTAAAGAACACAAAGTGAATACTGTTCACTAAAAAGTGTGCTGCAATGCTGGCTTCAATTTTCTCTGTTTTCATAAAAGCGTAGCCATAAAATAGCCCGGCGATTGTCGCTAACAAGACATAACGCAACCCACCTGGGTAATGCGCGGCACCAAACAAGATGGCCGCAACGCCAATTGCAACCCATTTGCCATAACGCACGTTTTGAAAACGATACTGAATGAAGCGTTGGATCATGCCTCGAAACAAGGCCTCTTCGGCAAAGCAGGTAAAGAAGAGATTATGAAAGGCCCATAAAAAGAAGAAAGAGATGATTTTTAAATCATAATGCACATAACCCAAAAGAAAGGAAAGTGGCATCAAGACTAATGCTGCAGCGCCACCCACATATAACCCTTTTTTTATCGCCGGAAAGGAACGACCACCATTGGCTAAGCTAAAAACACTAAACCAAATAAAAAATAAGCCAATTAATGACTTATCTAGATTTAAATACATCGTATAAGGGATCGTATCTTGTGCGAGCGATAATTTCTCAATCACACGCCAATTATGAATACCCGGC
>CAZCXZ010000031.1:0-29116 GCA_964502705.1 Uncultured Candidatus Berkiella sp.
AATTCTGCTATGTCATCATCGCTGATTTCGCTACTGCTTAAGTCAAGCTTGCGGACGCTAGTGTCTTTTAAAGCCAAACCAAGGAGCCTGAAATTTATCTTTTTAACAGAGTTGGTTAAATCTAACTCCGTAATATCTCCTTGCACAAGCAAACTGCGTAAGTCTTTATAGATTTGGTCTTTATCTTCTAGTTGAATATTGTCAAAAACATCAGAATTATTTTGCTTTTTGTGAACGGTATCGTCGATTTCGGACATGTGAACTGCGCCGCGCTTCATGGTGTGATCCTCTGCTTCATAATGTGGTAAATAACGGATCTAATAAAGCAGATAAAGCCGGCATGGGATCTATTTTGCTTTCTATTAGAAATCCAAACAAATACCCTGCATTTATCCTTAAAACTTAAGCACACAAGTGCCAGTTCTCAAGTATGTCCTTGATGAGAAGAGTTACTCAGGTAAAATAATGTAATCGGTCAACTAAGTCAATATTTTTTGCGTTGAGTGAATGACAAATTAGCAAACGACGAGCTTCTATTCTATTTTTCTGATGAAACATCAGACTTTAAAGTAAGTGATTGAGTATTGATTATACTTTAACTGAAAATTAGTATAATTATACTTTTGTTGAATATTAGTATAAGACTAAAAAACATTGTTCAAAACGCAAACATCTGATTTGCACTTGATCAATGTAATGTGTAGTCCTACCAATCTAAATCCATTTATCGAGTCCAATTAACTCTTTATCAATATAATGTTGAGAGTCTATTACATAATTAATATGATAACTTTTAAATTCAATTTTTCTTGTGGATTATAACTTTATGCTGAATTCTGGCCCAAAATATCTCATGTTTGATCATGGCGGTGTTTTAGATAATGATATGACGTTAAACCGTCCTGGACCTAATGATTTGTTACTTTCAACTGACGAGGAAGGTTACCATCGAATTTTGAAAGATGGTGTTTCTATCGTTAGAAATATGAACATCCTAGTGGATTTTGGATATAAGGTCATATTCCACTCGAAAAACGCAGAAGATGATCAGTTAAGAATTCTAGATGAGCTAACTAAGAGTTGCGCGCAAAAGGGATTACAGTTTCCTAAAGTACATGCTATGGGCGTTCGGAATCCTAAACTATACCCCGGAGTGTCAAGTAGCAAGCCTGTTATTATTAGAGATAGGAATCATGGTATTTTAATTGCAGCTTACGATCTTGAAAAGGATGGCAAAGCTTGTTTACGAGAAGCTTTGTCCAAACTATTAAACATTAACGCTAATGACCGTAAGCAACATGTCGTATTTGATGATGGTTTTGACATTATTGAAACAGCAAAACAAGAGGGATATGATGCACACCGCATTGGTGATTTAAATGATGCTTTGAAACAAGTAATGAAAAAAGAAGGTTTGAGCCATAAAATAGCACAAGAAGACACATCACTCATCAACAAAATGATTCCTTCTTTATCGGCTGCCGCTGCTATTACTGCTATTACTTATACCCAGCTTTCTGTTAATCCTTTTATTGTCTTTCCGGTTCTTTCCGTTGTAATTAAAGCAGCAAGCGTACTAGTAGCTGCTCAATTTAAGGGAAAACTCGAAAAAGAAGCACAAGGGCTCGATTTGAGAGAAAAGGAATCTTTAGATGATGGAGAAACCCAAGAGCAACAGAATTGTATAAATTGTGTTATCGATTCGGTTTCTTCCTGTATTTTTTCCAAGAAGTCAGCGATTTCTACTGAAGTTCTAGATACACCTCAACTTAAAGAAGCTGAAATTCCAAAAAACTTAACCCAAACTAGGGTCGGTTTTAAATAATCGTTGTGAAGGAGAAAGGAGCTGACTCTCTAAAAAAAGATTAACAGCACTCAATCAAGGTAACAGTCAGATCGTCCTGCTTTAAATCAACTTCGGTACTTCGTAACTTGATTTTGAATTTATTTGGTTGATTTCATCTTTTGATGTGTTACTTGCTTTGTTACGATAATACGTAAACATGGATGTTAAAAAGGAACTCATACTTAAATTTGCCGTAGGTTCAATTTCGTGCGGTTGTAAATTATCGAGATAGATTTGAAACCGATTTTCTTCCGTTGTGGAAAACGCCTCGACAATTGTGTCTATAGATTCAATGTCATTAGTAGCAAGTGCCGCTACCAATTTTTTATATTTTTCGAGTTCTTCTTTAGCTAGTCCAAAATTAAGCACTTTTTCATTCCTAAAAATGCGAGTAATGAGCAATTATATACTAACAATGAAAAGCAAATGAATATGTTGCCCTTTTAAAAATGACAGGGTCAAGTCCTTTTAGAGTTAAACTAGATGACTAACCTCTCGGAGTGTCATATGCTCTGGAATGGAAAAAGTGCTATGGGGTTGCGGTTTATACACAGAGGCTGACCCCAAGATTTATTTGTTTTGAATGCCGTGTTTCTTTTTAAGCATATCCACGGCTCTTTCCATGGTGTCATTCATATTTTGCACGGCTGCGTTGGTATGGTTGATCATATTAAATGCACCTGTAAAAAAGCCTCTTAAAGCCTCACTTGATTCCAGAGCATTAGCTGTTGCCTGGAAATCTGCCATGCTTAATTCGGACTTTTCTCTTAATAACCAATAGCATATCCATGTGTCTGTCGAATAATCATACACTTGGGACAGTTCCTTTTCGTGTCCCACCAATACGGGGTTAGTCGCGATTAAATTTTTCATCGTTATATTTTTTTGCTCTAATGCCCAAGGCTTGAAGGCATCAATAGCATTGTCTCCTTTGAGCCCAGCTAAGGTTTTCATCATATGAAAAATTTTGTCATTCTGTATTTTATTACCATAGTGTAGGTGCTTAACATATTGTGGTTTATAGCTTGGTGATTGAAGGGACTTAATTAATTTCTCGAGATTCTCATTTAATAAATCAGAAGTTATTTTATGCTGCCACACATCGTAATATGCAAATAAAACTTTTTTGATTCGCTCATCGGCAAAAATTTTGATGAGTTCTTTGATCTTTTGCTCACCACATGTTTTAACTAACGTTCTTGCAAATTCCTTTTTATCGGCCTCTGGCATTACTATCTTATTCTCAATTTCTTGTGAGTTGAAGCCAGATAGCGATGAAGAAACGGAGATTAGTTGTTTGTTCATTAAAACATCAAGCTTGGTTTCGGTAATCAGTTCTTCTGCCAAACACACAGCGTCATCCTGGGTTGCGGATGCGATAGCACAGTAAATGCATAGCAATATGGCAATACTTGTTTTAATAAGTTTTTTTATTAATCCTTCTCTATAGTTTGCTAATTTCGTTTCAATAGATTGTGCAATACCCTTCGATGTTTGTGATATTAATTTCATGCTTAGTCACTTAAGTTATTTACTAACGCAATTTAATCAATTTGTCTAATATTGTCAACAAATATGAATTACTTCTGGTACTCATTAGAGAAGTGGCAGGAGTAGGATCGTGTTTAAAATGATATCTACAATTTTCTCTATGCATGATCAAAAACCTCATGTTTTGTATGAAGGAAGCAAGTAAGAAGGTGTGTTCTTAAATTGTCCAGCAGGATGCTGGAGAAATCATTTTCGCATGCGTCACATGCGTAAATACTATTCAAAATATTTTTAGTAACTAATTATGCAACAAGCTTTAGAGGTGTAGGGAAATCAAGGGAGTTCGATGAGGTGGGGTTGGGGCTTTTGGTTTGGTGGTTTTTTTAAGAAAAGCTTGATTTATTAGCCCCCTTTTATTCAAAGGGGGCTAATTTACCAGCCAGTTGCTGGTGAATTGTGCAGGAGGCGTATGCACAAATGCCATTTAAAATTGGTTTAGTAACTAATTGTGCAACAAGTTGTTGCACAATTAATGCAGCAGGCTGCTGCACAATTGCAGTAAGTAACTGTGCTAGTCCTAGGTTATTGTGCTGTGGCAATCCTAGGTTATTCAGTTGTGTTCACTGTTCATGAACACTGAACATTAATTTAAATTCAATTGGTGCATATAAGCATAAAATACATAACATAATGAAATATAAGTATAATATTAATTTCTCTTTAACTTGTTCACGGTTCGCGAACGCTGAACGTATGTGATATACTAAATACAAGGTTATTAACTAAGTAAATTGCCATGTTGAGATCACAAGATTGCATTATCCTGCTTAAGCTGCTCGCTAACCCTGGTAGGGAGTGGACACAGCGCCAATTAGCAATTGAGCTTTGTATTAGTTTGGGCGAAGTTAATTCAGGAATTAAAAGATTAATTAAATCGAATTTATTAAGAAAGAAGTTTGATCAGGACAGTGTGTTTAAGGAAGAAGCTGAAAAAGTTGATTCTGTTTCTAAATCAAAGACTCTTGTTTCATATAAAACATTTATCAGTGATGTACAGGAAATTTCTCATAAAATTGATAAAGAAAGATTCCAATATGTACCTATTATTTCATCTTCTAAAGAGTTTTTAATTTATGGCATAAAGTATTTTTTTCCTGGTAAACTAGGCGAATTTGCACGAGGGATCCCGACAGCTTATGGAGCTCCTCTTTATAGTGACAAAATTGTATTAGGTAATGATCCAATACCCGTTTGGCCATATGCATTGGGACAAATACGTGGGGTCGCTCTAGAGCCAATACATTCTTCAGTTCCAAACTCACTACATGATTTTGCAGATGAAGAATTTTATGAATTTTTAGTTCTCATAGATGCAATTCGGGTTGGGAGAGCACGTGAGCGTAACATGGCAGTCAAAATGTTAGAAGGCAAATTAAATCATGGTAGTAAAACACCCAATTAATTTAGCTAACCTTAGAATGCTTGAATTTGTAGCAGGCAAGTTAGGTAAACTTTGCGATGAGGTTGTTTTTTTGGGTGGTTGTACAACTGCTCTATTTATTACAGATGTGGGTTCTCTACATGCAAGAGCAACTGAAGATGTAGATTGCATAATAGACGTAATTTCATTATATCAATACGATAACTTGCGAGAGAAATTGATTGAAAAGGGCTTTAAACAATCAATGCAAGATACAGTTATTTGTCGTTGGCATTATGATGAAATGACTTTAGATGTCATGCCAACAGATGAAAAAATTCTAGGCTTTGGAAATCGATGGTATAAATCTGCGATTCAGCATGCTTATTATCATCCACTAAATGAAAAACTTAAGATTAAAATAGTAACTGCTCCTTATTTTATAGCAACAAAGTACGAGGCTTTTAAGACACGTGGTAACATGGATTATGCTGCTAGCCATGATATGGAAGATATCATTGCTGTTCTTGATGGCAGAATCGAGATAATCAAAGAAATTGAACAAGCGGATAGTGAGCTCAAAGAATATTTAAAAAGTTCTTTATCAGACATGCTTTCTAGTACTAGTTTTAATGAATTACTACCTGGTCATTTTGGCAATTATCAAACATCTGTTGACGAGAAAGTTATTTTTTTGTTAAGAAAGATCCATCAAATTGTGAAGTAAATACAAGAGCACCACCAAATGAAGTTAGCATGGTTGACCGACCCACACCTTAACTTTTTAGATCCCAAGAGGCGATTGCAGTTTTATCAAACATTACCCAATGATATTGATGCAATGGTAATCAGTGGTGATATTGCTGAAGCAACCTCGCTTTCTCTCATTTTGAACGAAATAGTGGATTCCCTTAAGAAGCCAGTTTATTTTGTGTTAGGCAATCATGATTATTATCGTGGCCGGATTGTTGAGGTCCGAGAGTTTATGAGATCGTTAACTTGTAACCATCCATTTTTATTCTGGTTAGGCGCATGCGATCCCATTGCCTTAGATAATGATACATTATTAGCAGGTGCGGATGGCTGGGCTGATGGTCGGTATGGCGACTATGCCAACAGTCATGTGGTCCTTAATGATAGCCGAATGATTACAGAGTTATTTCAGTATAAAGTTTTGGGTAGATTTCAGTTGCTCGAGAAAATGCAGCAATTAGCAGATGAAGATGCCAATGGGTTATATAAAAAGTTAAATGCAGCAGCAGCTCAAAGCCCCAAAAAGATTTTGGTTGTAACGCATGTACCACCATTCAAAGAGACTGCTCTGTATCAAGGCAAGATAAGCACTGATGACTTCTTGCCTTTCTTTAGTTCAAAAGCCACTGGCGAAGTACTAACAAGGTTTGCAATTGAGAATTCGACTATCGAAATATTAACGCTATGTGGGCACACACATGATGGTTGTACTTATCGAGCTTTAGATAATTTGACTGTTAGAGTGGGTAAGGCTGAATATAATCAGCCTTGTGTGCAAGGGATAATTGATACTAGTGAAGCCGTGTTTAGTTCTTTTATTTGAGAACAAAGCATGGTGCCCCGGGTAGGAAATGAAATTAGACTGAGAGGCCAATGAAATCAAGGGGTGTAGTCGTGTGGAAAGGGGAGATACCCCAGGTGATACCCCTATATTAAATTTATGATTGCTGAATCATAAAAAAGTATTAAGACATAATCCTTTTTAATAAAGAATAATTTTCTTCTTCTATATTCATTATAGATTGAGGTGCGCGCTTAATTACGCCGCGTGTGATTAAATCGCTGTAATATATTTTATTAAATTTTTGCAGTATTTGTCTGAATTCAAGTACAAGTACAGGTTTTTTTTCAATCATGGCCTTTAATTGTGTTAGACTGTAAACGGATCGTTTTCCAACTATCGACAACAGTTCATTCAGATCACTAATTCTTTTTGAGTTTTCTATAATTCCCATAATTTGAACACATTGATTAGGTTTGGTTTCATAAAAGAAAATAATTGAACCAACGGGTAATGGAGATATTTTTGAATGGCATAGATATACTTTTTTAATGGTATTTCCTGGGATTTCCAAAGTGGAACTGTCTGATTGAATTTCTATTTCAGGAAACAAAACCCTAAGATAGACAGGCTGAATAGGAATGAGATATTTGTTTACATTTGAATCAATAAGATGAGGGCTATATTTTTTATGATATTCAATAGGCATTAACCGTTCAGTTGCTTTAGGTTTCATTTGCTTTACGAATATAAGATCATCATCTTTAGTTTGGTTTAATCTCTCAAAACCGAATTCCTCTAGAAAATCTAATAAAACATAATGCTTTTCTTTGCATGTTATCCATATAGTAGCCATATTTTCCTCTATGGCTTTCAATAATGATAATTTAAGTAATAACTCTCCATATTTCTTTCCTTCAAATTCATGTGCAACTTTAAAAGTGCATAATTTCATTGATGGCAAGGTTATATCTCTAATTTCTGGTGTTTCATTCATCGAGTAAATGCAAATTGCGGCAATTCTCGAATCACTAGAATAAATAACGTAGGATTTTCTTTGTTCTCTGCATTTCTTTTTAAACCAATCATTAAATTCTGGGTAGTCTTCTCTTAAGCTATTAAAGATTGGATCATCCACCTTAATATTATATAAATATTCATCATTGACATCTGGAAAAGAAATATCATTAGATTTAAAGAGTATGTCAAGTTGTTCTGTTATTTCTCTTGTTGTAAAAACACGTCCATGCAGCTGTGATGCTCTTGCTCTTTTATGAATTCCTTTATCATTAGTTATTAAGTAATTTATACAATCTCTTTTAAGGGCAAATAGAATTTGGCAATCTGTCTCATCATTAATTTTTTCAATTTTTCCAAACATTTCTTCCAATGTTGATTTTTCTTCAATCGGAGGAGAAGGTAATTCATTGTATTTGTCCAGTCTTGATAATGTTTCAGTTCTTCTTTTTTTATCTTTGTCGTTGGCTATATCGTTTTTTGAGTGTGAATGATAGAAAATTTTAATTGATGGGTTGGATTGGATTTGCTTTGATAGTTTTCTTAAATCCTCAGCGATAATGCCTTCTAGGTTTGGTTCTTCAAGTTGAATTACCACATTAGTATCTAGCAGCATACTAATTTTTACGGTCATTATTTTCTCGATAAATGTTTACTATTATACTAAGTATAATACTGGATTATACCTGTTAAAATATTTATCAGTGTTTTTATTTCAAGTATTTGAATGCTGAAAATTCTAGACGATTGAAAGTGTAATTAAAATTTTTAAACAATTTATTTAGTAAAATATCACCTCTTCTTAGGTCGTGCTGTATATTAATTATCTTCTGACTAAGTAAGAAATGACGATTAGCTAATCTAACTGATTAAAATAATAAGGAAAATTAAATGTTTTCAACAAAAGAATTAGTTCAAGTAGGTATAAAGCAACTTAATGAGGTAATTGAGGAATTTTCTAAATTAGATGAGCAGATCCAAGATGAAAATTTGAAACAAGCTATTGAGCAAATAATTGCAAGAGCTCGAACGGACAAGAAAGTGTTCGAGGAAGCTTTGAAACGTTTTCCCTGAGTTTTTACGTCGGATTTTCCGCCTACAAACTCAGCCCGTCCCGCCGTTTTATTTAGATAAAACCCTTATCCTTTGCCAAAGATAAGTAATGACTGAGTTTGTAAATTCGTTCTTTACCTTTGTTGCTCCGAAGATACCTGCGGTAAGTACCAGAGCACAAAGATTTCAGTTTGCTTCTTTAATTGGCAAGATTAAAAAAGGCGGTACAATCAATAAGTGTTTCAAAATACACCTCCTTAATTGCGATATGGATTATACCAGGACCTTAGTGTAAAGCAATTAGATTTAGTACAGATGGATGAGAACGACGAGAACAGCCTGCATATCCGTATTCAAGCGTTCTCATTTTGTTCTCAGATAATATTTGTCCAAACATAGTATACATTTTATAACGTAGTTTCTTTTTCACTCACATGATAAAGATTTTTCACCCCCGCGCTCGTCCTTGTTTTCTTCGTCGTTCTACCCGGATCCAAATCAACTAACCACTTAGCCTGTTTCAACGCTTCTACAATCCTCGAACGTTCAAACCCAGCACCAGCCTCTAATAAAGCAACTGGGTGGAACATATATACTCGTTCCTCATTTACCACCTTGTACCAACCAGCGCGGTTTTGAATAGTTTTGTCGTTGTAAAGTGCGTTATCGGAATATTGAGGTGAGAAGCGCGAATCCCCATGTTTGGCGATAAAATCACTTACTGCTTGCAAGATTTGCCGATCTTCTGTTTGACCTGGACCAATAAAAGCTTGCCAGCGCTGAAAGGCGGTATGCGCTGCTTTGAAAGCACTGCCATGCTCCCATGGTAACAAGCCATATTCGATTCCAAGTTCCCCAGCCAGGCCAATGATGGCAAATACACTGGAAGCGCGTTTTTCTACATTGGTGGTGGTCGCAGCGCTGAACTTTTGCATGACCAAGTCTAATAAAGCGGGGAAGTCACGCTTATCCTCAATAAGCTTATGGATGAAAGCAGGCCCCAGGTGACCATAGTGTTTCAAACGCATGGCTTTGAGGTGGTCAGCCAGTGCACGGCCGCTTTCAAACCCGTGGAGGTTACTAAACGCCCCATGTTCAAAGGACACGGGAATGCTAAGCAGCCGAACCAGCTGCCCGGCGTTAGGCCGTTTACCGATTTCATTCATGATACTGGTGAGGGTTCGCTCACCAGTAGAAAGCGTCATAATGCGCCAGCGTTGGATTTTACGGGCATGGCCGACACGACCGGCCCGTTGTTTGCCTTGGCCATTACCCAGCATGTAAGCGATTTTGCCGATCTCAAGCGGCGCCGCTTCATCGATTTCATCTAAGATCAGGCAAGTTTCGTTGCGCGTTGCAGCAACGCCTTCGAGGCCATTGGCGGTAGCGCTCCATGAACGGATAAACTCAGGCGAACCCCATACACTGGCTGCCACCTCAACCGCTGTACTCTTACCACTTGAGGAATCGCCCACCCAATGGATCCCACCACCTTGTTGGCGATCAACAAACTTTAATAGCGGCCCAGCAAGCGCCATACAGATTGAAACCATAAGCGGAATGTTATCAACGCACAGCTTGCCGATCTGTTCTTGCCACTCACTCAAAGTACCTTTGCTTTGAAATTCACTTTCGGTCATTGCTTCGGATTGAAAGACGACGTCGCCATCACCTATCACCATGTTCGGTAGCACAAAGGCGTCTTCATGCCAGCCAACGCGATCAACTGCTGTAATTTGCCGCTGGGTTTGTTGCGTCATAATATAATTAACGATATCGCTGCGCCGCTTGGGGTTAAAGGTAACGCCTTGATTGAGCAACTCGCCTCGCAGTTCATCGCCATTACCTTTCAATAGAAACATCGGCATTGCCCATTCATGCCATTGACCGTTAGTGTCTTGAAACCTTAATAAGCGCCCAAAGTTATCGTGAGTAGGGGAGGATGAGATCCCTTCAATGGATAAAGGGGAGCAGATCCATTCATCTACCTCAAGCCATTCCCCATCTTGCTGCTTTTTGCCATGCCAATAAACACCGGCTTTCAGTTTCTTGCCATTGAGTTCGAACCATTCATCGTGCGAGAAGTAACAATTGCGTTCAATTTTAGGTTTAAGCACCTGTAGCGGTGGAACCACAACAGGCGTAATAAAGTTGTTCTCAGTGTTACCAAGGTTTATATCTGCCTGAGAACAGGCAGAGCCATTGAAGTTACTAGGCTGTTCCCGCTGTTCTCGGCATTCTCTATCAATATTGATCATTCAGCACCTCGGGTGGCTAACCAGCACATTAAATCGTTGTAATCTGTTAATTCCTTTGGGGCATCGTAAGGCCACGGGGGCGAGCAAAGTAGTGCACCAATTGCATCAGCAGCTTCATGTGCTTTAGTAAGACCTGGGTTATTGGGTGCTAGCCTATCGTCGTCGGCGCATATTGAAATCAAACAATAAGGGTTGCGGCCTCTGATAGCAGTTGCGACAGCTTTTAAGTTCCCTGCATCAATCGCTGCGATGACGCAAACATCAGGGTGATTGATTGCCAAAGAGGCGCCAGTCGCAAAACCTTCGCAAATGATAAAATTGAGACTATTTAAACGCCCATTTACCACTATAAAATGGCCTTGCTTTATACCATTCGCAAGTAAACGCTTATTTGAATCGGGTCGAATGAACTGTAAGCTTTTAATATCGTTATTTAAGTTAACAATAGGTAACACCAAACTCGTACCTAA
Organism: Uncultured Candidatus Berkiella sp.; assembly: GCA_964502705.1. Lineage (GTDB taxonomy): Bacteria > Pseudomonadota > Gammaproteobacteria > Berkiellales > Berkiellaceae > Berkiella. The sequence goes on from CAZCXZ010000031.1 coordinate 11,090, forward strand.
TTGACGCGCGCAATAGGCCGGAATGCGCTTTTTAACCAAATAGGGGTGATTGGGGGTGGCAGTAGTCGCACTTTTCCATAAGCGCTTAGCCTTTAATGCCGCTTGCTTTTGTTGCTCGACACGGGTTTTCTGACACTGTTCACGAGCCTGCGCCATTATGCGCAAGCTCTCGACTCTTTCCCTGGCTGTCATTGACTGTTTATCTTTTGCACACCACTTTTCAAGGATGTTCTTACGCCAATCCCCAAAACACCCAGCGGGGATGGGGGCCGCATTTAACACATACCAGCCCGCAGCATCTTGTTTCTTATTGCTCGTCGAAAACCTATGTAGCTTTCCATCATCAATAATATCACTTGGGGGCGTAAGACCTGCCGTTAACATTGAGTTTTTAAAAGCTTCAATATGATTCTGCATTAAACACCTCGCATTTTACTTGTTTTAATTTGCTGTTCCATCCAGGCATTGATATCGCTTTCAATCCAAGCAATGGCACGGCCTCCGAGATTAATAGGTATAGGGAATCGCTTTTCTGACATACGCATATAAATCGTGCTACGGGACAGACCGGTTAGGTTTTTGACAACTGATAGTCTTAAGAATTTAAGCGACATTGATAGATCTCCTGAAGTTGTAATGGATTTTACAATTTCAATGCTACTTACTTTAAAAAGTAACGCAGCTCGATTCGGCTAAAATCTAACCGAATTGGGGGCGTTCGGTTAGAGGTGTAGTGAAATCAAGGGGAGTTGCTGGGGGTGAGTTTGGGGGCGTTCGGTTTGGATAGTGGGGGTAATATCAAATTGTGCAGGCGTCACATGCACAAATGCCATTTGCAAAATTTGAAATTGCTCTTTTAGACCGAAGCAAATAAAGAGAAAACAAATAATCCACATATGATCATTATTATAATTTTGAAAAAAGAGATTACAGGTCCTTTGCCAAATAATAAAACACATAATATTAGAAACAAAAATAATTCAACCATTTAAATAAACTCTAATTTTCAAAATGCTGTGTAGTAGCACTTATTTTGTAGGTTTTTTAAGAAGTTTGGATGCTATTGATTCAATAAGATTATGTCAACGAACGTTGACTAATACTTTGGTTAACTGTCTCAAGTTAATTCTTGTTTGTAAGATAATGGTGCGAGATTTCTTTTGGTAAACAGCCAATGATCATATGCCAATCCTAGGTTATTGTGCTGTGGGGATCCTAGGTTATTGTGTTGTGGAGTTTTTTGGTCACTTGGCTTGTTCTCTGTTCGCGAACAGCGAACGCTCTGGAAGAATGCTCGATGACAATTGTGCATCGCAAAATAATAGCTTTCCTCGTTTCTTGCATATACCCATGAATGCTATATTACGCACCCTATAATTCACTCATTGTATGAATTATAGCTCAAATAATATAGCACATCTTCATAATGTGCTATATTCTGTATTCTATAGTTCATAGATTTTGTGAAAAATGGCATATGAATAGTACCAACGAGCTTATTCCAGCAGGATTAGGTCAGGTAGAGCGAGAGCGACTATCTACCTTGTTGCGTTCCACCAAAGTAACTATCTCGGTGGCAGATGCCGCATCTATTCTTGATTTAACACCCACACAGGCTGCCAAGATACTAGCCTGGTACACTAAGAAGGGGTGGCTAAATCGTATTTCTCAAGGTGTTTACCTGCCTGTCCCATTAGAATCTGCTACAAGCGATGTTGTTGCTGAAGAGCCTTTTGTTATTGCGGAGAAGCTATTCTCACCCTGTTATATCGGAGGCATGAACGCCGCAAATTACTGGGAGTTTACTGAGCAGTTATTTCGGACGGTCACAGTCATGACCCAAAACAAGGTTAAGAACCGCAAGCCGAAAGTGGGTGGTACCGAATATGATATTCATTCAATTAAGCCAGAATATTTTTTTGGACTTAAATCCGTTTGGCTAACGGGCGTGAAGGTTCAGATCGCCGATCCAACCCGCACTATCCTTGATATGGTTATGTTCCCTCAGTTTTGCGGTGGCATACGTTTTGTTATTGATGTTATTCAAAGCTATTTTCAATCAAAAAATAGAGATGTTGATTTACTGATTAAGTATTTGGAAAAAGCACAAAATGGCGCTGCTATTAAACGACTTGGTTTCATCGTTGAGAAATACTATCCAGATGAAGAAAAGCTCATCAATTATTGTTTGGAAAATTTAACACAGGGGTATATAAAAATATCACCTAAGTTGGAGTCACCCAGGCTCATTCGGCGTTGGCGATTATGGGTGCCTGATAGTTTTAAGGAAGTAATTAATGATTGATAAGTCAGAGATAATGCATTTTGTTAAACAATATGATTTGCCAGCGAACACTATTGAGAAAGATTATGTATTAAATTGGTTACTAGATGGCATAGCAAACTCAAGTGCTTTGAGTGATAAATGGATTTTCAAGGGTGGAACCTGCCTGAAAAAGTGCTATTTTGAAGAATATCGTTTTTCAGAAGATTTAGATTTTACAATAATCGATAAGACTCATATTAATCAAGAATTCTTACTATCAGAATTTAAGAATATTGCAGCCTGGATTTATGAAGAGTCAGGAATTGAAATGCCAGAACCGGGTATGAGTTTTGAAGAGTATACGAACCCAAGGGGTGAAATATCCATCCAAGGAATTATTCCATACAAAGGCCCAATGCAACGAAGAGGAAATAATCCAACGGTTAAGCTTGATCTAACGCATGATGAGTTAATGGTAAATAATCCAGTTATAAGAAAAATACATCATCCCTATTCAGATACGAAGAGTATGCAAATTAAAACTTACTCCATGGAAGAGATTTATGCTGAAAAACTTAGGGCGTTAGTTGAGCGCTTGAGGCCGCGTGACTTGTATGATGTGATTCATTTGCATAATGATAGACGTTGGAAACCTGAGCGAATGAAGGTGTTGGATACTTTAATTAAAAAATGTGAATTTAAAGGCGTGCCTGTGCCTACTATGGCTGTTTTGATCTCGGGTGGAAAGTTAAAAGAAATGATTGAAGAGTGGGATAGCATGTTGGCACATCAGATCGCAGATTTGGAACCCTATGAGCATTATTGGGGCCAATTGCCGGAAGTATTTGAGTGGTTGAATGCGTAGTATTTTGTGAGCGAATAGGGATTATATGAATACTATATATTTTGTTGGAAGAGTTCATCCTGAAAGAGCTAATTTAACATTTTCAGGTTTACCAGCGATAACTATTAGGTTGGTAGGACTAAGAATAAATGCGACGTTGCTAATTTCTATAGATAGATCGCAAATATCAGTTGAATTTAAATCAGATTCAGATATTCATCCAGATTGGGTATTTGAAATTAGGAATTATGTTGAGGAGAATGTTTCAACACTTGTGGATTCTATAGGATTTTTTGAGGGTTGCTCCTATCAAGTGGAGATGACACAATGCATTATGCCAGGAATTCCTAGACCAATAATCTTTGGAAGAGGTGAGCGTGCACTTAGTGGGATCATGCAAATTTTATCATTCCCGCCCAAGGGGAAACATGAGAGTTTAAATTTCATAAAATCAGTTGAATTAGCAATTAATGATAACTGCTTGAATCTAGCGATTGCCGATTGTAGACGTGCAATTCAAACGCCACATTACACCACAATGTATTGTTTTAAGGCGTTAGAAAATATACGTGTTTTTTTTCAAAGTGATAAAGAAAATGCCAATGATGCAGAACGTAAGAAGGCATTTCAAACATTAGAAGAAAAACTTAATATTAAGAATAATTCAATTCCAAAAATGCAACAAAAGGGAGGTGCCCCAAGACATGGTATGGTTGGATATACCAGTGGAGAGGACAGAGAGAAATATTTGATTTTTACCTGGAAAGTTATTGAGCGCTATATTATTTTTAGATTAAATGGCGATCAAAGGCTTCTGCCATCTGAACATGTATATTTGTCATTTGATGAACCTAGTTAATATTGGCAAAGAGTAGGGTGTAGGCTTTACATGAAGATAAGCATGTTAGGTGTGTCAACGGAATGCTTGCCACTTTTGACCTATTGAATATAGGAAAATGATCTTGATCCCTTGGATTGTAAGTATAATAAATAAACAAATAAAAAATAAATACTAAGGTAGATTATGACTCCTGATTCTAACGTGTATTCCTCATTAACAAAATTGATATATGATTATCAAACTATATTAACTGGGATTTTGGCAATTCTAGGAGCTATTTTTACAGTTATTGGTATTTTGATTGCTGCACATTTACCAATTAGGGCGCAGAATAAATTAAAGCAAGAAAAGGAAATTCGACAGTGTCAGTATGTAAAATTGACCTTACAGAGGTATTTTAGAACGCTTGCCATCAGAGCCAGGCAAGCTGAAGGAACAATAAAAGTAGTTATTGGTGCGAATTCAAATGTAACTGATACCGTTCGAGAGAACACCATTTTAAAGTCTCATAAAATAATTGATGAATGGCAATTTATGATGCTTTTGTCAGAAAATCTATTTAGTAAAATTATGGAGCTGCAAACAGAAGTAGATAATCATAATTTTGACATAGAGAGAGCAGGTGGTGCTTTTGGTGCCGAAAGTTTTAGGCGCATTATTATAAATAGAATAACTAAAATCAAAGATTTTGCACATAAATTATCAGAAGATGTAATGAAAGATCAAATTTAAACTTCAAGAACTTGAAGTTGAATTTTAAAATCTGATTTTTACGTCAGGGCATATATAATAAGCAAAGTATGCTAAATTTCACTTAGTGTTAACGACTTTGAGAAGACATTTAATGAGTGATAAAATTACAGTGGTAACTGATTTGGTTGAGAGACAAGATTTACAGAAAAATCTTATTTTGTATGTAATTGGTATTAGAGATATCCTGTTTATTGAGCCTCTTTTTAAAGAGCTGGTTACGCAGGATCTTACTAAAATTAGTGATATTAATTACGTGGGAAAAATGCATGCATTTATAATTTGTTACGCTCGGATCTTTCATAAGAATCATGCCCTTGGTCAGATTGATTACAATAAAATCTCTGGAAAATTAAACACTACACAAAAGAATATACATAAGTATTTCATGGAGATTAGAAATAAATATTATGCTCATAATGACGCAGTTGGTAATGATGTTATGGTGTATTATGACAAATCTAATTCAAAAATAACTGCACTTTCTACAATAGGTTATCGTTATTTGACAGATGATAAGAAAGAAGTGGTTTCACAGCTTTTAGAGCAATATAAAAATCACTTTGAAGAGGAGAGAGATAAAATTTTAATCAAATTATATAGTATAGATAATGCATATCAAGTAAATGAAGATAAGTTCTATACAATTGGTTATTATGCAGGAATGTATGAAAATGCTGGAGTTAATCCCGAATAACCGGGTCCCCCCTCCACATCATCTCTGCGGGCCGCAGAAGCGCAAAATCGGTCTAGTAACTGGGTTTTCCAAATGCCCCTTGTTTCTTACACCAAACATAGAATTACTGCAAATGGCAGCAATTCTATGATTTCACAAATAAACCCCTATTTAATAAGATCTGATAGGATCCACTGAATTGCCGATTAATGCTGTAAAATCTTTTTTTCTTCAGGGATCCTTACATGTTTATTTTCGTCTCTGGCCTTATGTAAGTATTTACGGATAGTGTCTTCATCAAGTCGAAGGCCTAATTTAGCAAGGTCGTATTTGATGCTACCTTTATTGCAACCAGTGGCAGTATTACGATCTTTTTGTGGGTCAAAGTTATAAGCACTGATAGCCATACCTAAAATTAATTTTAGCATTGTGCTTCTTTCTATTTCAGATGAGTTAGATAATTTTAATTCTGGTTCAACTGGTGGGGTAGGTAGTATTTTTCTGAGGTCTATTTTGGTTATCCAAAGATCAGAAAATGAAATTAACTGGTAATGTTCCACATAAGGATGTCTGTGTTTTTTGGGATCTATTATTTCCTCGAGCATGACTTTTGCTTTTTGAGGATAATTTGAACGTATTGCTTGTAAATCATTCGAATATAGTGTGCAGAGGGTGCCAGAGCCAGTCGAAAACACATAAATTGTAGCATTCTTCTTTAATGCAGCATCAAGAATCAACGAAACTTTCTTTTCATCATCCTTAAACTCACGTAACGAAATAAAATCATCATCAAGTTGCATACCTGCACCCCCAGTCAATTTTTATTTATAACCCATCCAAATAATCCGCCCATGCCAGCATCATTTCTCGACGCTCAGCCAAATATTCTGCGCGGTTATAAACTGCTCGTACTTTGTTTTGTTCAACATGTGCCAGTTGTCGTTCAATCACGTCTGCACGCCAGCCTTGTTCATTTAAAATAGTTGAGGCAGTGGCTCTAAAGCCATGCATGGTAGCGCGAGAGTGATACCCCATTCTGTAAAGCGCATAAATCATTGTGTTTTGGCTTATTGGTTTGCTTGCAGATGATTGACTAGGGAATACTAAACGACCCTGACCAGACAGGGTATGCGCTTGTCGCAGCAATGCGACTACTTGTGGCGCAAGGGGAACCAGATGATCATTGCGCATTTTCATTCTAGCTGCTGGAATGCGCCAAATTGGCTCACTTGCATCGAGATCAAATTCTTGCCATTCAGCAGCTCGTAGCTCTGTCGTGCGCACAAAAGTGAAGATAATTAACTTCATGGCCAGTTTAGTTTGAATATGACCCTGGTATTTTTCTAAGGTTGCTAAGAATGTTGGTAATTCCTGGGCATTCAAAGCAGCTTGCGGAGTAGGATTGGGTCTTGTTAAAGCACCTTTTAAATCGGCTGCAGGATTACTATCACAACGCCCCGTCACAATCCCATAACGAAATACCGCACCACAGCTTTGTAAAACCTTCATAGAGGTTTCATGAATGCCTTTGGCTTCAACCTTACGCATAGTGCGTAATAGTTCAGGGGCATTGATATCCGCAATAGAACGTTGGCCTAAATCAGGGAAAGCGTAGCGCTTGAGTGCGTTCAAAATCTTGGTGGTATGCTTTGGTGTCCAACGATTCTTTTGGCGCTCTAACCATTCCATCGCCACCGTTTCAAATTGGTTGGTGGCTTCAATAAAGGCAGTTATCTTAGCTTGCTTTCTTTCATTGACAGGATCTAAGTTCTGTTTCAATTTGCGCCTGGCATCATCTCTAAGCTCACGTGCCTCGGCTAACGACACTTCAGGATAGACCCCCAACGCCATGGCTTTTTCTTTGCCTGCAAACCGATATTTAAGCCGCCAATAGCGTGCGCCATTTGGCTTCACCAGCAAATAAAGCCCATTACTATCAAAGAGTTTCATGGGCTTGTCAGTTGGCTTTGTTTTTTTAATGGCGATATCAGTTAAGGACATTTGGGGGTACTTTTTAGAGCTCCAATTTCAGATACCCCACCTTATACCCCCAAAATGGGTTGGAACTCAAGAAACTTTGTCGGATGTTAGTGGAGGTTAAATTATGTTAATACATTGAAATTTATGTATTTTTTATTACCTATTGTTACTTAGTGATACTTGTTGGACGAGTGACTTGGTGCCCCGGGTAGGAATCGAACCTACGACCTGCCCCTTAGGAGGCGCAAAGTAAGTGATTCCTTAAAATCCATTAGTGTTCATTAATCCCTATAAAATAAGACTATTGGTCGTTTGCCTTGTCTTTTATCTTCCCGTAGAATCCCGTCAAATCCACCTATTTGGTTATACCCATGGTTATACCTGAAACGGAGGTTGTCTAAGCTGGTAGCCAATAAGTAGTAGCCTTAGCCTTCTTAAATTTCGTGAGGCATGGAAATCTAAAAATGGGTATTGAACCAAAATCCGCACCGCCTCTGCGGAAATCTCTTTGAATGAAATGCTGCAGTAGTAGGGATATAAAATGAGCAAAAAAACATACACGTCTTTGACGATAAGAAACAGCACAGCCGAATTTTTAATCTTTACCACGCAAGCTGGTGAGGATGGCATTGAAGTGCGCTACGAAGATAATACTATTTGGCTAACACAAAAACTCATGGCTGAGCTCTTTGATGTATCTGTGTCAGCAATCAATCAACATCTGAAAAACATTTTTGAAACAGGGGAACTACAAGAAAATTCAGTTATTAAGAAATTCTTAATAACTGCCTCTGATGGGAAAGCTTACAGTACTCAGTGTTATAACCTCGATGCGATTATTTCCGTTGGATACCGCGTTAATTCAACCCGTGCTACTCAATTCAGACAATGGGCCACCCATGTTTTACGTGACTTTGCGATTAAAGGTTACGTTATAGATAAAAAACGCCTAGAGAACGGAACCTACCTAGGCGAAGATTACTTTGAAAGACTACTTGCCGAAATAAGGGAGATCCGCCTTAGCGAACGTCGCTTCTATCAAAAAATCACGGATATCTACGCAACCAGTGTTGATTATAACAAAGATGCTCCCACCACCCGTGAATTCTTCGCTAAAGTGCAAAACAAATTGCACTATGCGATCCACGGATATACTGCCCCAGAACTCATTAAAGCACGCGCAGATAGCGCCAAGGATCATATGGGGCTTACTACTTGGGAAAGCGCACCTGACGGAAAAATACTGAAAACCGATGTTTCCGTTGCTAAAAATTATCTTACCAACGAAGAGTTGGGATCCCTTGGTAAAATTGTTAACGCTTACCTCGAACTTGCTGAAGAGCGAGCAAAACGAAAAATACCAATGACCATGGAAGATTGGGCAAAGCGTCTAGATAAATTCTTAGAATTTGATGAGCGTGAGATCCTAAAAGATGCAGGAAAAATAAGTGCAAAAATAGCCAAGGATCATGCAGAGAGCGAGTTTGAAAAATATCGTATTATTCAAGATAGGTTATTTGAATCTGATTTTGACAAAGAAACAAAAGCGCTGGAAAAGAAAATTCCAAGAAATGAAAGTGATGATTCATAAGGTATCAGCAATGGAGCCCAATTGTGCCTCAAATTAGAACAACCTTAAAATTTTCGAAAGATCTAAAAATTAAAACGTTGTATGAGCCGAAAGAAGAATTGGCTCTTTTTGACGATTGGTTCATCGATGTTGTGCGCGTGGATAGAAAAAAGGTCGCTTTTGCTATGCACTCAAAGACTTTATTTTCATTATTAATCCCATATACCCAGGTAGGGGGTGCTAAGGGGATTCCATTAGCGATCAGGGATCTTTTAGTCAAATTTGTTATTGAAAACGGATTTTCGAAATATCAAGAAACGATCTCTTCTCTCTTTGATGAAGAAATTATTTTTTGTAAAACGAAAAATCGTAGTGTTCTAGGACACATGAGAGACTTTAAAAATTTTATTGAAGGTTATACAGAACACGTACCTTTTTCAGCAATTAATTGGGATGCAATGATGGTTAAAGTAAACAATACGCTTGCTGGGGATTCTAAAGGAAAATATAACCATCCAGTTGATTTAATGTTGAGAGTATTAAGGAAAAACTGCTAATTGGCCAATAACCTGTTAACAATATTTTGATGATAAGAGACTACGATGTTTGAACAATTAAAAGAACAAATTAAATCATCCCAAGCTCGTGCAGTGTTTAAAGTGAATGAAGAGTTAACCATGACATATCACTATATTGGCACTCAAATATTGAGCTTTGAGCCTGAGAGGGATAAAGAAAAGCTTATTGAACAATTAAGCCAAGATTTTAAAAAATCTTTCCGTGACATGGACGGATTTAGTACCACCAATTTGCGATATATGCGTAAATTTGCGCAAGAATACACGGATATTGGGTTCGTGCAAGATACTCTTTCTAAATTACCATGGAGTTTTCATCAAATTTTGCTTGATAAACTCTCTGAAAAAGAAGTGCGGCTACAATATGTGTCTAGTGCTATAAAACATGCATGGTCATTAGAGACATTGAAAGAGAAGATAAAAACAGGCACGCCCGAATAAATGAGCAAACTTAATGCAAAGCAGGTTGAGCATGCCCCTGCAAAGGACTTGGAATACCGCCTTTCAGATGGAGATGGGTTATTCCTGCGGGTTAGGCCAACAGGGGCTAAAAGCTGGTTGTACTGCTTTCGTTTGGGGAGCGAACGGCGTCTATTGCAGATGACCCTTGGCTCGTTAAACGATGTCTCATTAAAGGAGGCAAGAGCAACCTTAAGGGATCTTCGTAAGCAAGTAGCAGAAGGGATTGACCCTAGGTACGCACGAGCCGCCGCTAAAACCAAAAACTCGCAAGCCCTCACTATGCAAGAGCTGTTTGACGACTGGATCGGTTACGTAAAGATGGTAGGTGAAGTGACCCCATTATGGGCAAAGCGTCATGAAGATCGATGGCGCCTTCATCTCAAGAAACCGCTAAGTAATATCTTGGTAAGAGATGTTAATCGCGCTCACCTCGCAAATGCCTTAGATGCTATGACTCGTAAAGGTACAAGAGAAGAGACACGTAAGGCACTGACCACGCTTAATCTAATGATGGATTATGGCTTAACGCGTCATTTTATCGATGCCAATCCGGCGCGGATGCTTAAACCCAAAGACTTTGCTGCCACAGCGAACCGGCCTCGTGATCGCGTATTAACCTTGCAAGAGCTTCGTAAACTTTGGCAAGCCTTAGATGAGGCTACAGCATTACAAAATAGGCTCTCAGCGCATAACAGTATGTCAGTTGTGACGACGACGGCCATCAAGCTCCTCATTCTGACTGGGGCGCGTCGTGGTGAGGTTGCGGGGATGAGGTGGGACGAGGTCTCAATAGAAGATGGCACATGGTCACTACCGGCAGAGCGGACCAAGAACCGTCAAGCTCATACCATTTACCTCTCAGGGCTTGCTATTCAGCTTTTGGTTGACCTCAAGGCGCAGACGGGTGAATCTCAGTTTGTGTTTGATACAGGGCGCAAAGAAGAGCAGAGCCACATTCATGAGGATACCTTAACAGGTGTCTTGCTTAGGCTCAGGGGTTCAAAAGGGGCTAAAAACTTTGCTCCGCTACAGGAGATGAAACCTTTTACTATTCATGATTTACGCCGCAGTGCAGCAACGGCATGGGGGGAATACCTAAAAACATCTCCTCACGTAATCGAGAAAATGCTTAATCACCAGCCAATGAATAAGCTTGTGGCAACTTACCAGCATGCTGTTTATGCGGAAGAACAAAAAGTAGCGTGGTTAGCATGGGGAAGTTTAGTTGAGCAAAAAGTAGCCTTTGAACCAGATAACGTTATTTATATCAAAAATTTTCAAAATTTATAACTTCCCACAAGCTATCCACAGCTTATTAACTTGTCACTTCGATATTTGAAGTTTATAAATAGTCCCATATGGTTCTATAAATAACCATATCATCTAAAGTAATCCTCACATTACTTCATTTCAAATGGCTAAATTTTTCCAAGGAGTTGACATGGATAAAATAAAATTACTCAGCCAGCATTTTTCTAATAGTGAAATTGAATTCATCGTTTCTGAAACCCTCTGCGGTGAAGGACCCCCAATGTATTATATAAGTAAGAAATATGGAGACAAACGTATAGTCGGCATTCAGCATTTGAATGAAATTTTCCGAGTGCGACCAAATAGTATACAAGTTACTTTTGGTGAATGGGACTGGCAGGACATTGCATTAAAGGACTTATTTGCTGATATAGTTCAAGCAGAAAAGTTGCTTGTTAATCAAGAGAAAACCAAATCTGCAATTTCAAGGCGTGCAACTAAGGATTATTCGACAAAACTGTTGGATCGGCTTCATCAAACTATAGAGGAAAAATGGTTAAATTTTGATAAAAAAAGTCCACCTAAATCAGAATCTATTATCCTTGAACTAAAGGAACATGGTTTGTCACAAAATGAGGCTATTGCTATTGATTTAATAGCTAGAGCTGACAGCGTCAGGGAAGAAAAGGATAGATCGAAAAGAAAACCCAAGGATATGGCATAACATAACCAATTTTGTCTTGAGTTATAAAGAGGGTGCCACCCAAAAACGAGGATTGGGTAATACCCTCTTGTTCGTTACAAAATAACGGTGCTGTGTTTTGATGGCTACTCTCCAAACTGATTTGAGGGTTTCCAAAATGGTCCAAAGACAACATCATATTTTAAGGCTCCCCGAAATTAAGCGCCGCACTGGTCTAGGTAGAAGTACGATCTATTTACATATTTCAAAAGGTTCTTTTCCTACTCCTATAAATCTTGGTGACAGGGCAGTCGGTTGGCTCGAAGAAGATATTAATAATTGGCTTGATAAAAAAATTGAGCAAAGTCGAAAGGTTAAAGGGTGGAAATCATGAAACCACTTTCGTGGGCTGAAAAAGTGCCGGTTATAAATGAGCCAAAATTAACGTTAATGTCGTTTGCCAAGAATGCCAATTCCTTAGGAGAAGGCAAAAAATCAATCGCAAGCATAGTGGCTGATACGGGTTTCACAAACGAGCAAGTAATTCAACACTGCAATTTTTTGAAATTAAAACAGATTATTAACGTTCTAGATTGTAAGCAAGCTATTTTTATTCATTATCAGCTTTCAATGCATATACCACCTGAAAATTTTGGCGTTACAGCTAGTTAGGAGTGGTTATGGCTAGAATACGAACAACCAAGCCCGAATTTTGGACCTCTGAGCAAGTAGTGTCTTGTTCTCGAGATGCACGATTGCTTTTCATTGGTATGTGGAATTTTTGTGATGATGCGGGGATACATCCAAAATCATTAAATCGACTTAAGATGGAAATTTTACCGGGTGATGATTGCACCATTGAATTGATTAAAATCTGGATAGAAGAACTAATATGCGCAGGCCTTATAATTGAGTACTGCAGCGAGGGTAAATCATATTGGCTGGTAACTGGGTGGAAACATCAAAAAATTGATAAGCCGACATACCGCTACCCAACACCTGAGAGCAACACCTTAGGGGATGTTCCACGACCAATCGTCGAAGATTCGAAGAGCATTCATCAACCTGTCAATGAGCCGTTGATGGGTATTCGACAAACGTTCACCCACGGAGAGGAAGGGATAGTAAGGGAAGGGATTAAAGAAGATGGCCATAAAGTTTCTGGCGAAACTTCACTTTCGCCCATTGGCTCAGCTTACACAACTGAAAATGAATGCTTGCGTGAAAGCAATATTGGCTTCGATGTGGATACACAAATTTTAGCAGTCTTCCAATACTGGCAAGAAAAAATGAATCATCCTCGTTCAAAGCTTGATAATAGCCGCTTAAAGAGGATTAGAGGTGCTCTCAATCTGGGGTTCAACCTCGAACAACTAAAACAAGCGATCGATGGATGTGCAAATAATCCATTTAATATGGGAGAAAACGCTAATAAACAAAGGTATGACAGCATAGATCTCATTTTTAGAGATGCTGAGCATATCGAACGATTTATCCGAAACGCAGGCGGTAATGAAACGGAGCATGCTGTTAGCCAAATAGATCAAATTTCAGAGGGAGCGATTTAGATGCAGATGTATTCAGCAAAGAATATCGTTTCATTGCTCGATCAAAATATTAGCCGCGTTCTCCAATACCTGCTGCCAAAAGGTAAACGTAAAAGTGATGAATGGTGTGTTGGATCTGTGAATGGGGATCCAGGAGACTCACTAAAAATATGTCTTGAGGGTAGTAAGCTAGGGGTGTGGTGCGACTTCGCAACAGGAGAAAGTGGAGACTTGCTAAATCTCTGGTGCTTGTGCCGCAATAAAACGACCACTGAAGCGATTTTAGAAGTTAAGCAATGGTTGGGGATACCCTCGGCAATATTTGAGCCACAGCGCAAAACTGCTTGGGTGAAGCCTAAAGTAACAAATGAGGTTCCCTTAATATCAAACTCGCCTAATGCGCATTACCTGGTTAATGAGCGCAAATTAACATTTGAAACTTTAACGAAGTATCAGATCATGCAAAAGGATAGCGAGATAGTATTTCCATATTTCTCAGATAATGAACTAACTCTGATGAAATATTTAAAGCTCACCCGGCTTAATGGGAAGAAGGAAATGCGAGTCACATCATCCTCTGAGCCATGTTTATTTGGTTGGCAGGTGGTGCCACAAGACGCACGTAAAGTTGTTCTAACTGAGGGGGAGATAGATGCAATGTCTCTTAACCAATACGAACTCAACTTGGCGGTATTGTCATTACCTTTTGGGGGCGGAAAAGGTGCAAAGCACCAATGGTTAGAGCATGAGTTTGATAGGCTTGCAGTATTCGATGAAATATACCTGTGTTTGGATGATGATGCTGAAGGTCATACTGCTACAAAGGAGCTTATTCAAAGGTTAGGTGCCTATCGCTGCCGTGTTGTTCGATTGCCTATGAAAGACGCAAATGAATGTCTTAAAGGCGGTATAAGCGCTGAGCAAATTCGGGAATGCTTCGAAAATGCACGGATCTTAGATCCTGATGAATTAAAAGCGGCAAGTTCTTATGTAGAAGAGGTCATTGATGAATTTTATCCTCAAGCTAATCAACCACTCGGTTACGTTCTGCCTTGGGAGAAATCCAGAGGAAACCTCTATTTACGACCAAATGAGTTGTCAGTATGGACGGGCATAAACGGGCATGGGAAAAGCCAAATGCTTGGCCAGGTGATTCTCGGTTGCATGCATCAGGGTGCCAAAGTATGTATTGCCAGCCTTGAATTAAAGCCTAAGAGATTGCTAATGCGATTAACACGCCAGGCAGGTGGGTTGCGTAATCCAACTGAAGAGTATATTCGCGCCATCCATAAATGGTATGACAATCATCTATGGATTTTTGATTTGGTGGGCACAGCTAAAACCCAGAGATTACTTGAGGTGTTTCTATATGCCAGGCGTCGCTATGGTATCGATGTGTTTGTGATCGATTCACTGATGAAATGTGGCATTTCTGAAGATGATTACAATGCTCAAAAAGCATTAATTGAAGAACTTTGTGACTTTAAGAATACTCATGAATGCCACATTCACTTAGTCGCACATCCAAGAAAACCTCAAGATGAACACAAAATCCCTGGTAAATTAGACATGAAAGGAACTGGATCTATAACTGATTTAGCAGATAACTGCTTTTCAGTCTGGCGTAACAAACTTAAAGAAGACGAGATCAATCGAATGAAGGGAGCACCCTCTGATAGCTTATTGGAGAAATTTGATAGCCTTTTGGCATGTGATAAGCAACGAAATGGTGAATGGGAAGGCAAGTTTGCATTATGGTTTCATCGTGATTCATTTCAATATCTCGAAAATCGACACACAAAGCCGAGGCAGTATGTTGAATACTCAGGATTATCAATCTGAATTTTCCTATTGATTTCGGTAAAAACTGGGGGCGGAAATGGGTGGGATAGGCAGCGGTCGGAGATGGTATTGGGATGCGAAAGAGACCGTGGAGGATTACAGGACGATAGATGTACGACGATGGCATAAAGAAAATATGTTCGATGGAAAATTATATGTATGGCGATGGTTTCGAGGTGGCGAACAAGTCTCTAGCATTCAGATGATTACAAATCTTGATCAAAATCAATTTGAAGTAAGCTATATGCACAAAAGAATCAACCAAGATTGGCAGGAACAAAGCTATCCCGTTCATCTATATTGGTCCGCGTGTAATTACGGAGGCAAGCGCCCATGGTTCATTTGCCCAGCTAAAAACTGTGGGAGGAGAGTTGCTATCTTATACTTGGGTAAAATTTTTGCTTGCCGCCAGTGCTATCAACTTGCCTATCCCTGTCAGCGTGAAAATTTTGGATATAGAGCTATTAGGAAAATAGAAAAAGTACGAAATAAACTGAAATGGGAGTCAGGTTGCTTTAATGGTAAGGGTTTAAAACCCAAGGGTATGCATTGGAAGACCTTGAGTACATTAAGTATTAAGCATGATAAGTACCTTAGGCGAGTTAATGAATGGGAACTTCTGCGATTTGGAATATTAGATGATGCAATTAGCAACGACTATTACTTTTAAATTGTAACTGGGTAATCTTTTACCAGAATTTATAAATGATGAATATAATTAATGAATACAAGCATATTCTATCAAATCCAATCCATTTCAATTCACTTAGACTTATACTGTCACAATATAGATTGTGATAATACTGTTGCAATTCATCGATCTGAGATTCTAATTCATTAATTTTTATAATTGCTTCATCAAGTTGATTTTTAATATCGTAATGCATAAAACTCACTATAGGTTTTAAGTTTATATTTTAAAAATAAATTGATTTGATTTTAGTTTAAATCAAAATGCATTTTGCTCACGTTTGTGTACCTTTGATTCGTATTTCTTTCTGGCAGCAGTGTAATCAAAGTCTAGCCCAATGATAGGTTTATTTTTTTTACTGAGGTTTACCCATAATGAAACGCTTGCTGATTTATTTTTAAATCTAAGTGTGTACGCTTCTGGAATTGTTGTAGAAGGTTCTTTCTCAATCAAAGTATATTTGGATTTTAAATGGTTAACTATAGATTCAACGACAAAATTTGAATCGCCAGGTGAAATCGGAAACACATGTACCTCAATAAAACTGAGTTTGTGATCAATAAAACCGTATGCTGCAACGATGCTTGATTTAAACATTTTAATTGGGGGCATATACAAAATAGTTTCTTTAGTTTTTTTAAGCTCAGCAACAATTTCTGTAAGTTCACTAATGAAGAACACATCTTTCGCTTGGGTGTGCTCGAGGTTTTGATAAAAAGGGTCTCTAGCTATTAAGTCTGCAGCATACTTTTTAAGTGCTTTTCTGGTTTCAGATTCAGACATCCCAAATACTGTTCCAAGAAATACTGTAGTATTTGGATCTTCAGAAAGAGAACGGTGCCTATAATGCCAAAGGGAAAATGAAATTATAAGAATGAATGTGGTAATGAAAGAACCTAAAGCAATCTTTCTTAAATTTATATTAGATAGATTCACACAAGACCTTTTAAAAAAATAGTTAGAATTATTACTTTTATTTTTTTGAATTAATTTATCATGGGTGGCGTAATAATGCCACTTATTGGATGTGTCCCGAGTAGGTGAAGAATTGTAAAGTTCCTATAGAAGAAGCACCTCAACCTAGTCAAAATTGGCTAAGAATAGGCAAACAAAAGAGCTATTCTCAAGAAGCTTTCGCTGCGGTGGCTCAGTTGGGTGGGCCTAATGGACAGGGCTAAGGAAGGTGAATATCGCTTCAGAACTTAATTAAAATGCTCTAATTCTTAAAGTCGAAACAAGTCAGCTTGTGCCACCCCACCTCCAATACTCTATTGTAGAGATGCTTTCATAACACAGTGAATCAAATTTCCGTCATCACATACCGCGCTCAGACTTTGAAATTGTTTAAATGAAATAAATAGGCGCATATGCACTTGCTTTATTAGTACATAGAAGTACTATTTGGCGCTTCATAAATACTTAAGAATCTTGGTGCATTTTGACATTTAGAATAAATGGGATTGGTACAACTATCTCACCTATGCCCACCACAGGTGAATATTCAATAGCAATGCATTGGTTTACCTTCCTATTTATTACATTAATACCGCTTGGTTGGGTCTTGGTATTAGGGGGTAAAGAATTTAATGAATACCGTATTGTAAAAAAATTAACTTACTCAGAAGTGTTCAAAGCAATAGGTTCAAAAGGAATGATCCTTACTATAGGGCATGGATTTTTTACAAATATTTTAATGTTAGCAGCAATATTTGCAGTATGTGGAATTGCCAATTTAATAAAGCATGGTTTGCGTACCGCTTTTTAACGCATAAACTTTAAATTCATTCAATTATATCAAGGTTAATTATGCGCATAATGCTTATCTTCCTTCCTCTTTTGTTTACACCTAATACATTACAAGCTAATAATTTGCCAATGAATGCGCATAAAAATCTATATGGAACAGGTTGGTCTTGTAATAAAGGGTTTTATAAATCTGTTGATCAATGTCATCGGGTTAAAATACCCGAGAATGGCAAGCTAAATTATTTGGGTAACGGGTGGGATTGTCAGAAAGGTTTTTACATTGCAGGTGATCAATGTCATC
>CAZCXZ010000031.1:29216-32896 GCA_964502705.1 Uncultured Candidatus Berkiella sp.
ATTGTCAGAAAGGTTTTTACATTGCAGGTGATCAATGTCATCAGGTTAAAATACCCGAGAATGGCAAGCTAAATTATTTAGGTAACGGGTGGGATTGTCAGAAAGGTTTTTACATTGCAGGTGATCAATGTCATCAGGTTAAAATACCGGAGAATGGCAAGCTAAATTATTTAGGTAACGGATGGGATTGTCAGAAAGGTTTTTATATTGCGGGCGATCAATGTCATCAGGTTAAAATACCGGAGAATGGCAAGCTAAATTATTTAGGTAACGGATGGAATTGCAACGATGGGTACAAGGAATCAATAAATGCTTGTATAGCAATGACATCAGAGGAAATTAAAACCCAAAAAGAACAAAAGGAAATACTATTTAAAGAAATTCAAAGGCGTCGCGCACAGGTAATTAGCGGTAACCACTGCGAAACTGAGTATAAAACAAATGCTAATGTTTGTGTGAATGTTAGTAATGTTAGTTTAGATTGTAACAAAAGTATTTTTGACAATCATTATAGAGATTGTGATGTGTCATTGAGCTATGAACTTAAAACAGACTATAGTGGTGGTTCATATTTAGATACGAGCGTTAGTTGCAAAGTTGAGATTGAATCCCAAGGAAGAAATAATTTGTATGGAAAATCAGACTCAGATAGCGTTGATGAAACATATTCTTTATATGCTCACGGTGTGGATAGTGATACTAAAACACTGAATTTTTCATTTTTGAGTTTTAACGAAATTACTAAGGTTAAAATTAGATCTGTGGAATGCGAAGTTGAAGACATCACACTTTGGTAGGTCATTTAGAGATGCTAAATTTAAAGAACTAAAAGAGATAATATAATGGCGTTACAAGATTTAAAACACTTTAAAGAAATACTTTCTCCAACACCATCAGGGACAGAAAAATTATTGGCAGCTTGGGATGATTTGTCTATTGAAACACAGATTGAAATTTTATTTTTACTACAAGAAATAAGATATCCGACATATTTGATTAAGAAAATTTATTTAAAAGCGGTTTCTAGTGCTAACCCATATATACGTTATCTGGCCGTGCGTCCTCCAACATTTATCGGTGAAAGGAATTTAAGGTCAATTTTGAGTAAAGAAGAATTTGAGGAAATTGAGAATAAAATATTTGGCTCCTCTTCTTTTGAATTTAAAAATGATCTGGATGAATATAAAAAATCAGGAGATCCTTCCTCATTAGTAAGATATAGTAATTTTGATTTTAATGGAACGACAGATGATTTTTATAATTTATCACAACCAGCAAGATTGGCTATTAGCCAAAAATGGACAAGTGCTAATGATGAAGTTATTGAAATAATTGAAAATGCTTATACATATATTGAGAAAGGAATAATTACTAGTTCAGAAGTAATAGAAATATTTGAAAATTATTTTGGCGGACCTAAGTTTTCTGGAAAATATAAAGGACCTATGCCTCTTGATGGTTGGCTTGCATATCTACAAGGAGAGGAATTAGAGAAGCTATGGTTATTACTTTTGAAAATTCCGAAGGAACTGCATTTACCTTTGCTAGAACATCTCCCTGTAGAATCAGGTTTGGGTTCTATGCCTGAAGGAATCCCAAATCAGCTTTATGGTAATTCACTTGATTACTTATTGATGAGAGATGATGTTGTATTAAGTGACTTAAGAAAGAAAATATTCTTTGATAAAACAAAGGAGAAACATCATTTCTGGGCTGTCTCAAATAATTTTAATTTGGATTTTAATGAGTTTTACAATTTATTGCCAAAATATAAATATGAAATTAATAATAATACTGATGAAGTTCAAATTATTTGGGATTCTGAAGATGATGAAATCAAATCTAAATTGAATGATTTGCAGTATGCTAATGATCTTCATTGGGTTTATCTGCACTGTATCAAAGATTATGCGTGTTCTAGTTCCGAGCGTGATCTTTATGATATACATGCAATCAATGACACTTTGAAGCGTTGCTATAATGCCGCGCTTAATAAATCACTACCTGACTATTATATAGAAAATCAGCTATTAATGATTAAGTTGTATATGTTAGCAAGCAAGGTTACGCCATGGCATAAACACAAAATAGATGACAAATTTGAAATATATAGTCAAAACGGTGAGCTTAATTTTTTAAAAAAAGTAATAATATCTAATGATCGATGGAAAACATTCATGGCGTTTCTGAAAGAATGGAAGCAAAAAAGGGATAACGTGTCATTATTTAAATACTTACCCAAAGTTGATGATCTTGAAGAAGAACTAGAAGAAGAAATAGAAAAAGAAGATCAGTTTGAGGATCTGTCTAGTGAGACAATTTCAAATACATTAACTAATATAAGATTATTAAATGATTCATCATTGAACCACGTCGCTCTTAAAAATGAACTTCTATCCATAAATGTAAAATTTTCCAAACTTGAGATAAGACTTACGAAAATAATTTATATATTAATTGGTATTGGCACGCTTTTAATTTGGAAGTTGTTTTAATTGTGAAAGCTGTGCTTGATAAATTTGGAATACATTATTTGGTGAAATTATATGATAAATGGTTATGCCAAGCTTTTGCTGCTGAGGCACATTTAGGACGGACTTATATGGGTAGGATTGAAAATGGGGAGCAAAATGTATCAATACAAAATTTAATCAAGATTGCACTAAATCTAAAAGTAGAGATAAGGGAACTTGTTCCCTCACTGAATCTACTGAAAAAGCCTGTATAAGTATTTTAAATTAATTTGCATATAATTTTTAAAAAAGATGCTGAATGATGCCTGGCTGAGCCCTTCTAAATTTTAGGATCTTTAGCTTTCCGTTAAAGGCAGTTAGTGAAAGTATTTTTGTAGTTCCTAAATTATAATCATTAAAAACCCTTTCTGCTTCATCTTCGTTTCTTGCCTCAATAATGTATTTTGGATTTAGATTGCCCAATTTTGTTGCTAAAATCCAAAGTTTAAACCCTGAAAATTGTGATTTTTTATTTTGAAAACTACGCCAAAATAAATAAAAAGAAAAAACTACTAGGGCAATCAGAAGAGAATCAAAAAAATTAAATGTGCCATTTGAGTCGATCAAATTATCCAGCCATTGTTCTATTATATGGGCAGGAAGAAGAATTACTGTTGATGATACAATAACATAGTATGCGAATAATTTTTTTATGATTTGATTTTGTGCTGTTGAATTTATCAAAAGATAGACAATGTAGCCGGCAAGAAACATTATAATTAGATGCCAATATCCTAAAAAAGTCGGAACTGAATTTTTTTCGTAATCATCATATCTGTTTGAGATTAAAATTGGAGTTTCGAGGGATATAATGGTATGGAGATCAAAAATATTGAAAATATGATATAAAAGACTACCTACTATTAATGATGTTAAGACAGATATAAAAATTGTGAGATTTTTATTAAGTCTTATCATAGTAAATCCCCAAGAACCTTTCATATTTGTGAATATTATAAAGTTATTATTTCAACTTATTTTAAGAATGTTAACGATATCATAACTATGATTAGAATGATATTTGCAGACTTGGCCGCCCAATATTACGTAACAAAATCAAATTTAATTGATTGGCTTGTCTCTCAAAAAAGGGTCCACTTTTAAAAATGTAGGTATAAACCTTTTTTTATTTCTTCTCATATTTAAGGATGTATATACACTACTAAC
>CAZCXZ010000032.1:0-32384 GCA_964502705.1 Uncultured Candidatus Berkiella sp.
ATGAATGTAGCAGTACATGATGAAGTGGCAGGGAAGTTCTTCAATGATCCAAGAGGGAAATTTCAAAAATTCCTAAAATGGATAAAAGATACCGTATCGTACATTTTTGATGAAGCGCATAGAAACCAAGAAAGACAAAGAAACCGTATCGTTCCATCAAGTCGAAAAATGTAGCACTTAAGGTAAAATAATCGCGAACTGTATGTAAATCAAGTAAGGAACCTTATAATTTACAACAGTTCGCGTGTGAATAGTGATAATTATCTACAATCTCTGCTAGGTTTTAACATTAAAGAATAATGTGAAAGGCTGGCACCATGGGTTTATGGTCCTTAATCATGTTTTGCGCTACTGTGCTTGGCGTGGTTGCCTATTTCCGTACTACAAAACTACAGAAACGTGTTGATGAATTAGAAATACTTATCAAACATAGACCTGTCAAACTTGCACGTGATGAGGTATCCCTAGCAGAACCAACAGACGTACCCGACAGCACCGAGCCATTTTGGGGTGCTGAGCCTACCAACACGGAGGTTATTGGTAACATAACCCTTCCCAAAGTATCTGTCTCCGATACACCTTATTCACCAACGATATCGCAACCTGACCATGTTCAGGAATCATTACAAAAGGGATTACATTGGTTAACAGAAAACTGGGCTGGCTTCCTCGGAGTAAGCATCTTAGTATTGGGCGTGACCTTTGCTACCGTGTATTTAAGTCTATTTGCCACGCCATTTATTCGATTCTTAATACTAATTAGCATTGGATTGGCTTTTTTATTCGTAGCATTACTCATAAAACAAAATCCGCTGTGGAGAGAATTATCCGCCTGGCTACAAAGTGGCAGTGGGGCGATTGTCTTATTTACTGTTATTGCAACGGGAATGTTTCCAGCACTGCACTTTTACAGTGAGCCAATGACCGGCCTATATTTGCTTTTTGTGGGTTTGATCTATAACCTGATTTTAGCCTACTTATCTCCTAAAGAAGTGTTGGCTTGTTTGCATGTCATCATCAGCTTAATTGCCTTAATTCTCGTACCTAAAGAAATGGTGGTATTTTTTGCTGCTATTGTTGTCACATTAGCTGGAATAAGTTTCTGCGTTCGAAATGTTTGGAACATGAATCTACTACTGAGCTTTGCGGCATTTTCACTGTTTCATTTTGAATGGTTTCAAGGCCAAAGTGCCATTGCGCCCATCGCACTCTATGGACTGACTGGCACTGGAATTGTCGGAATCAGCGCATTACTGGTTCATTATCAAAAAGCATATCAGAGCGAGCAGACAAAGTTTAATCTGTTTGCACATGTCACTATCTGGTTATTACTTGGCTTTCAGTTGCAGATGTATCAACTCGGATTCGCCTATTTATATATCCCGCTTGGGATAGCCACACTCGCTTGTCTCAGTTTGAGTTTCTATGCCAAACGAAAGCAGATTGAGTGGTTGTTTGTTTGCGATGCCATTGTTGGGTTGCTCTTAGCCATGCTAGCCACGCTATCATTAGTGAGAATTGACTTTAGCGATGAACTCATCGCTTTAATGGCCTTTTTTGAATCTTTATTGTTTGCCACGATTGCGTATTGTGGAAGGCAATGGCTGCTTTCTAAAGTGGGCTCAGCATTCGTTGTTGTTTCTGCGATTGCATTATACGTCACCATGCTTCCACTGATCCCTAATAGCAATCAGATTATTATCATCTGCTTGCCAGTTATCATTTCGCTTTACGCAACCAGATGGTATTTATCTAGAAAGCCAATGGACTCTAGTGTTCTTGAAGGATCGTACGAACGCTTCTTCCCAGCTCAGCTAGATATTTTAACATTTATATTCGCTGGATTTATACTCTTCGCTACCGTAAGTCATTATCAATTTGGGTATATCATTTTTATCGCATCAATGATGGCCATGGCGGTTAATAGACAGTTGATGAGTCAAAATGGCCATAAAATCACTTATTTACTATTTGCCACGGTCGTTACTATCTTTAGCTGGACTAAGTTATCTTCTTTAGACAGTCCCGTTTTAGGATTGCTCTATTATGGTGTGCCGCCACTTTTATTAGGTGCCGTGCTCTTAAAAGAGAAAACATTGTTCCTAAGTAAAAATGAGAGTATTGAAGATGTGGGTGTGTATTTCGCAGGATTGCACCTTGCTATTGTTTTCTTTAGTGCCTCTTGGCCATATAGCGCCTTTTATCCGGGTATCATTATCTTAAGCTTGGGATTGTTACTCTTTGAAGCAAGCCTCAGTTTGGCTGAGTACAAAGAATCATCTAGACTAACATTGCTGGCTGCGAGTTGTAAAAATATCGCGGTATTGTATTTATTAGGATATTGTGCATTATACCTACTTCTTTATTTGCAAAGTGAAGCTACGCTATTTTCCTTCCTTACCTTAACGCAATGTTTAACAATCATTGCTGCGACAATAAGTTTTTATTGGTACTTTAGCAAACCCATGTCATTTGCCGATGCTCAGCAGTCACTACTGCCGGTTAGCTATGGTTGGTGCCAAACGATATCTCAACGTATCACGTTTGATATAGGCTTTATTTTGTCTGTATTGTTACTGATATCCATTTTTAGTGCTCCGATTCATCCCATCGGTTATGCACTAATTGGTATAACCCTTTGTGCCCCTTTCTTCAGACGTTGGTTACCACCACGCGCGCGCTTATATTCACTAGGTTTGCTATATGCAACCTGTATACAAGTCGCAATTGTTTCGAGTAAGTGGGCTTCACCTTCTTTAGATTGGTACCAAAGCACGCATATCACAGGACCATTTAGTATTGTTTTGGCACTGATTCTAGCGGGCATTCTATTAAATGAACCCGAAAATAAAGACAATAATCTGCTGCAGGTTTTTTACAAGAAGCCAGTCTTGTTCGGGTTTTTACCTATTTTTACTGCTTTGGCGTTGTTTTTGATGTGGCGATTTGATAAAGCATTATTAACGATGTTATGGGTAGTCGAAATCCTGTTTATAGTGGGCATTGGTTACTACTTGAAAAGCAAAAATCTTGTCCAAATTGCATTGGCATTTTTAGCTTTTTGTGTTGCGCGCCTTATTACTTACGATTTATCGCAAAGCGATTTATTAGTAAGGGCCTTAGTGTTTGTTGTAGTAGGGCTACTTATGATAATGATACATATTATTTATAAAAAATATGCGGATAGATTAACATGAAGCGTGGCATTTTTGTGACAGTGGTATTAGCGATACTTGGTTTCACAAGTTATTTTGTCGCTATTCATCAGGTGCAAACGCCACAAGGTTTTTCATTAGAAACCTTTTATCGGTATTTAGGTCAACCTGTAAAAACCTTAGACCGTTCTATTACTCGAGTGATTGGGGTTAATGCTCAAGATGAACGCGAACTAGGGGATTATCTTTCTTCGAATATTGAAAACCTTCAGGTCAGTGGCATGATAGAAGAGAAGGTTTATGTGAATAACATTATTGATCAATTATCTAAACAATATAACCCCAAGAATTTACATTTTCGTGTCTTTATTATGCCAGGACCTGCGAATGCATTTGCCTTGCCAGGTGGAATCATCGTGATCACAACCGGCATGTTAGATCTACTGAAATCTGAAGCGCAACTTGTTGCAGTGTTAAGTCATGAAAAGGGTCATATCGATTTAGGGCATTGCATTGATCATATGCGCGTTCAAGCAAAAACCTATCGTTCGCAATTTGGCGCATTCTTTGATTGGTATTTAAACATGATGTTAAGACATTCGTTCAGCAAATTTCAAGAGAATGAGGCAGATAGGTTTGGATTTGAGTCATTATTAGCGTTACAGTACGATCCCAGCTCCATGGCAGAAGCTTTTACCTTGATGTCAAACCATTACTCACAGAATCAGCAGAAAATGCCGCATCTTATTGGAGACTACCTTTCAACACATCCTTCCTTGATTCTTCGGGCAGAAAACTGGGATGAAAAGGCGAAAAGATGGAAAATGCAACACCCGAAAATACCGTATTATGTGGGAGTTGAAAATTACCATATTAAAAAATCTCGTAGTGAATATGGTTATGACTTTACTAAAGAATGGCATAAATCAAGCATTAAATAAGTATTGGGGACTATAAAAGCAGTCACTGCGATTAAGAGTGCGCCTACAATGTGCCATAAATGCCGAAAGAGCCAATCAGCCATACAACCAGCGTTCGTTTGTCGTTAAAAAGCCATTATAAATAGTTAACTTGTTAGCTATTTGATGTTAGTATTGCGACTATCTATGTAAAATAAGAGTTAAGGCAATATTATGGCACTCAATGGCGCTCCAAGTGACGATTTATTAGGGTTAGACGATATTGATTTTCAGAATTGGGCTGCTGACGATGGCTGGACATTATTCACATACCCGTACATGGACAGTAGCTCAAAGGAAGTCGCTGAGTTTCTAATGCCATACACTGATCAAGCTCTGCCAGTGTTACCAGAACCTGTATTAATAGCTGAGCCCATACCCGTCGATATTAAAGTCGAAAAGGAAGAGTCGCCTGAAGCTTTGGAACAGCAAGAAAAACCGATGGTTAGAAAAGCACGCGAGAAGCATCGACGCGAAGTGCAAATACCGACACTTAAAGATGATATCAAACAACTTGAGCACGAAATTGAACAACTTGTCGATGGAGATGATAGTTTTGCACATATTAAAGATCCTAAGGAAAGACGTCGGAGCAAAAATGCTCAATCAGCGACACTTTCCAGAAGACGTAAAAGTCTAGCTGCGGCAAAAAGCGAACTTGAAATTCAAACTCTAAAGGAAGAAAAAGCAGAGTTAGCGAAGCAAAATTTAGATTTATATAAAGATAATAATGAGCTTGCAAAAGCGAATATGGCTTTAATTAATGTTAACCAGGAGCTTGAAAGGGAAAATGCTCAATTAAAAGCGCAGTTAGCACAAATGCAACATCATGCCCTTACGGAAGATTTTGGTGTCAATGTAACGACAATGTTAATTCGGTACACGAGCCCGGTTTCTAGTCCTCGTAAATCGCAACATATTGAAAAGCGTGATTCTGCTAGTTGTGACACTTTGCTAAAGCGTAGTATTTGAGGCAAATGATGTTGTTTGAAAAAAAATGTCATGCGAAACACTATATAATCCAGCATAAGTAAGTCTAACAACACATAATGACTCGTTAAAATAGCTAGTCAACATCCTTTTGACAGGTTATAATCCGACACCTCTTTTCTACTATCTGAATTTAATGGAAAAAAATGTATCGTTTAAGAAAAACTTGGGCAAGAACCTTGAACAAAGCCATGGCGCTATTAAGAAGTAAAAATAACCCGATTGCTCGTTACACGGTTGAACTGATTGATACTAAAAAAATTAATGTTTTACCCTTTGCTCTAATGAAACATCATGATTATCTTTCATTGCGAAGCGAATATAACGATGCTAACGAAGTAAAGTTCCCTACTTCGCTGCCCTTAGCTCGTAAAACCATAGAAATTATTGAAAATGATTGGGATGGCTTTATCTATGGCAATCGTATTTATATTAGCGACATCAAAGATCCGCAACATTTTGCAAGAATTCTTGTTCATGAAACAAATCATTTTATTAATGATTCAAATTCGAATTATGAAACCGAAGAAGATCGATTCAGAGAAGAATGTCGAGCAAATGTTGCAGAAGTGCTTGTTTTTGGAAACCAAACGAGAAATTATTTAACAGAAATAGCTAAGAAAGTATCTAAAAACTACAATGTTCCAATGCCTAAAGAGCCCAATAAAATGCCTAAAGGGATATTTTATCGTTAGGAATTGTCCTTATAGTATAGCGCCCTTATGATGATGAGTTAGAAATCTATTTATACAATGTGCAATGACTCACTAAAAATATACAAGTATGACACCATGCTGAATATATGTTACAAAAAAGATGTTAAAAAAAATGACTATATGTAATTGGAAGGTGAATTATGAAAAAACAGATTATTTTTACGCTACTTAGCACAATTATTTTTTCAGTAGGATGTTCACATAATCCAACGCTAGGTGAGCAAATGATCAATCAAGGCGATAGCACTGAAAAAATGGGTGAGTATTGGATTGATGGCGACAAAATGAGCAAAAAAGGTCAGAAGAAAATCCATGACGGCGAAGCAAAGATTAAAAAGGGAGAAAAGCTTATTCGTCAAGGTAAAGCCGATATTCATAAAGGGCATGCAATGGTTTCAAAGGGCCATAAACTGCAAAATAAAGTTGAAAAGCAATTCCATGAAAAATTTCCTGAAATTGAATTAGAGAATGGTTAGTCGTTACTTAACAAACCCAAAATAACGGTACGATTGATTGACCATCGCATACGTTGTAATAAAGGCAACGGGTAGTAAATAAGAGCCAGCGATCAGGCCGCCAATGCCTCCCAACACCGCATAGCCTGCTCCGTATTTACTTGCTATCGTGGCGCAATAGTAACTTGCGCCAAAAGCAAGTAAGGTTCCAAGCAACAACAGCTTGTCTTCACGATTTTCAATCATGTCGAAAACATCGTTTAAATCAAAGGTGTTATCTTCGGCGCCATTAACAGACAAACATTCGCTAGCGGAAAGTTCACGCATGGGATCCTCAAGCAAGAATTGCTTATTTCTCTAATAATAGTAGAAATAATGACAAAGTCGCAACTTTGCTAAAGGGGGGAGGGATAACCTTCCCCCATAGATTACTTTTTTCTATGCGTTAGCATTTTTTTGTATTGTGCTTGAACTGATGCAGCGGTGTCTGAAAACGCGTAGTTTTGAAGTTCTGCATTTTTCTCAAGTGCTTGATAGTCGACAGAGCACACATCCACGCTGACGCTAGGTTTTCTTAATCTACCAGTTGTTTCACGTTCTCTTAATGCAAACAATGCACCTGTAAACTTTAAAGGAATTTGTAGGACCTCCGATAAAATACCCTCAGTCCCATGGTCATATCGACTGATGGATGAATCAGATAGCAACTTAGCATAAGTTGTTTTAATTCTCGCTTCTGTCGCATAGACAGGTCTGGTTGCCAGTAAGTGCGTGTTAAAACAAAAGGGTCTAAGTAGTGGATTATTGGTATCGGTGCGTCTATTTAAGTTTTCATTTAAATAAGGTACATCTATTCCTGCTATATACGCGTTTTCAACGGTGTTTTTTTGTTGTTCGAAGTTGGGATTCATTTTGTCGGTTGGCAATGGATAAAAGCCGAGCGCATACATAATCGCGGATTGATTATAAGGAGCGTAAACCGTTACTTCGCTCATATGGTGTGATTCTGCTATGCCAACGAGCGTAACAAAAAATGGAAGTATTTCACTGGCAGTGACATGTGTGCATTGTTTTGAAAAGTGGGCACGTAATGTGGCAGGTTCGAAAGTGATGGTTCCTCGTTGATGCTCTGAATAGAGCTTATTTACAATATCGTAGGGCGTATCTTGAGGGCTATCCAAATCAGTTTTGCTTTTCTCTTCATGAGGGAGTGTATCCCAACATGGAAAAACGCTCATACTAGCATGTAGCTCTGATTCATCATTTAGAACAGTAATCGTTAATTTGCCCGTGAACTGAAATTTGTTCGGATCTGTCCAAGTTGCGCGCATGGTTTGAAAATAACCTTTGACATGATGACGCTGCTCACCAACTTTCACTGCGCCTAGAGAATATTTCAGAGGCATATTACGAGTGATCTCTCTTAACAGGAGCCCTTGGGCATGACCACGTACTTCTAAATCAGGTGTTTCAACAGTTAATTTTTCTTTTCTTTGTCTCGCAATTTGCGTCACAAAATCCTGCGCTGTGTTGATCGCCTTTTCAAAATCATCTGAAAGATATTTTTGCAGTAGCTTAAATTGCATAGACCAATATTGTTTATGTGGGTTCTCTAAACGTGTGAACAGATCGTTAAAATGTGCCAGTTGTAAAAACATATTTTGGCAAAGCTGGTAAAACCCTTGAAACTGCATACTGTTGTCGTGGTATTGATGCAAAGTATCAATTGGCATATCTCTTAATTGTGCTAGACGAGCAGACAAATAAGGTAGGATCTGAGAAAAATGCCATAAAAGAATCATTTTCTCATTCGCAAAACTTTCATCCTTTTCAAAAGTCAATTTTCGTATTTGCAGAGTCAATTGTTCCATTTCGTCATTATGGACTTCTTTGGTGCTAACTTCGATTTCGTTATTTTTATTGATTCTTAATATGTTGTTAGTTGGCCCTTCTGGCGAAAACTTGGACACTTCATTAGCGTTAGATAATAAGGTTTTAACCTCGATTTGTTTGTTTGCAAAACCTAGCATGACGACTCCGAAAAGTTAAACGACTAATGCCGGCATGATAACAAAACTAAATATATGAATGAAGCTAGAATACTAGAAAACTTTGATTCTTCTTACATCGTAAATCTAGCAGCAATAGTGTACTTGCATGTAATTCCTTAGCCGACCAGAGCAACACCAAGCCTGATAAGATGGCGGTCCAAAACTGGTAAGGTAAATAACATAAATGATAAAATTAAGCCTTAAGTTTTATAACATTTATCTGTAGGGGGAAGAAATGTTAGCTGCTCCAAGCGTTTTAAAAGTATCAGAATTTATTTCTCAGTTTTTTAAAGTAGGCCAATCAGATCAATTATTATCAATTATCAATGAAAATAGTGAAACGGTTGAAATTCTTGATCAATATACTTATGAGACGGCTCAATCGTTAGCTGAAAAATTTGCTAATGATGCCGTTGCTATTCAACGTTTTAAAATGATGAATTTACCAACCAAAGTTGGTTTTTTAACGACGTTTTTTAATATCACCGAAGCGGCTAGAAAAGAAACACAATTACGTGAAACAGTGAGCTGGAATTACCCGATTGTAGACGCTAAAGAGGTAAGCGGATTGACTAGAGAAGAACTCTATCAGAACCGTGAACATAGCCTTCAAAGTATCGAATCGGTTGAACGTGCCATCCGTTCTTTACGAGATGATTTGGGCCGTATTGATTCAGAAGTCAATCCGCCCAAAGATGGTCCTCAATCACCACCTGCTGCATCGGCCAGTATGACGCTTTCAAGCAGCGTGTATTATTTGCGAAACATAGCTGCTCGCAATGAAGCAGACCGTGAACGAAGACGTAAGCAATTAATCGAATTTCAACAAATGATTAATGTTGCTATGGCTAACCGATATCAGTATCTTGAGAAACAAAGAGAACTGGCAAGAAAGTGCAGTGAGCAAATCGATGCTTTAGAAAGGCAATATGAACCTGTTAGAAGATACGCAAGGCGATAAAATGAAAAAGGGGCAGCAAATGCCCCTTTTTGCTGAATTTAAATAGATAATTTCTTCATTAGGTCGACAGGCATTTTAGCTTCGATCGCTTTTTCTACCTCTGGAATGATTGCCTTGCGTTTATCATCTTTATAACGACTTAAACTCTCCATTAAACGATTCAAGCTTTCTAAGCTCTGACTATTAAGATAATTCCAACGTGCCATTTCAGGAATGTTGGGTAAAGATAAATAGCGACTAATAAATTGGCCTCTTTCTTCACGTGTCATTAGCGTATTGTACTGTATGGTGAGATTTTTAATATTCACATGAACATAACCCGAGCGAGTTTTGGCATATAAAAGCACGCTATTGACGTTAAGTGGTGTTTTTAGCACATTATCAATAATGTTGCCATCCTGATCCAATGCCATAATGTCGGGTTCAAAGCTGAGTAATACAGAATCCATACTGTCAGGTAAAGGTTCGATCCTAACTAAAAAGGATTCGCATTGATCATTAAGACCCACTTGCATCGGTGTAATGATGTTTTTAGTCGCTTGGAAAGTATCTTCGGTACTTAAGAAGGGTGCATTTGCTAATTCTTGAAAGAAATGGATAAAGGTTTTACTGATGTTTCGTAAAAATACCTTTTTTTGATAGGGTAAGAAAGAAAAAATGGTTTTCCAAACTTGCAGTTTACGTTCATCTTGTTCATTGAATGCGAGTTGATTATTAGGCATATTAAAATTCCTCGTTAGAAAATGTCATACATTTAATTAGCGCTATGCAGAGGAATTAAGAATAACCGGCATACATTTGAACATTGGGGTTCAATGTATGAAATAGCCTGTTGCGGCACAAAGATTGAATTTGACTTGGAAACTGCGGTGTCATTGGCATCAGGTAAATAGTTAGCTAGAAATCATGTTATTGATTAAGGCGTTAATAGTCAATATTGTAACTTGTATAGAAGGCCTCGTAAAATCAGACATCCTCGCGATGTTATGAAGTCACACGTCGCAAATATATAGCCACTCATCTGTGCTTGTAATAGCGCCTATTTAAAAAAACATCATTTATCATGTGCTTACGATGCGTCATGTATGCGTTCTAAGACTATTTCTGATGTGAATCCTTTGGTGTACTTGATATATTCAGCTAACACATTTTTATAAACACTTTGTGAGGGGATAAAGAATGGCGGCACTTGGTCCAGTAGAACAGACATTACGTGTATTTGAAACAATTGATGCACATTTCAAGGCAAATCCTTCATTACTTAATACAGATGGCATCTTTAGAATTTCATCTGCAGGTCGTAAGCATATTGATTTGGCTGAGGCAATTCAAAATAATCGTAAGATTGATTGGAGCCAATATTCTGCACATGATTGTGCGAACGCTTTAAAATACGTTATGTTGCAAGTAAAATTATTGCCAGCGACAGACAAACGTGTCGAATTATTCATGGCGCAAATTCAAGACCCTAAACGTGATCCGAATGCATTAAAGCTATTAATTAATAGCTTGCATAACACTGAAGATGAGCTAAACGTAGCAGCAATTTTGAATATTGGACTCGATATCTGTCGTCGCACTACGATTCAAGAAAAATACAATCGCATGTCGCCAACTAATTTAGCTGTTGTTTGGGGGCCTGCATTTCAGCATTGCCTTAACATGGAACCCAAAGGTAATGACTTAATGGCTCAAGTATTTTTCACAATGAACCAGCTCAATCCTGCGGTTGAAGAGTGTATTGTTGTTGATTTACCCAAAGTCGTACCAGCGATTGTTGATCTTAAAAGAAGAACTATTACCAATGCTGCGGATCTTTATAAAGTTTCACAAGCGATGTTAACGTTTTCTGGTCAAAAACTGGCTCAATTGCGACAACAGCAGATTGAGGTACAAAATATTTTAGAGATTAAAATATCTTTATTGAAGAAGGGCGGTTTAACTCGCACTGAAAAGAAGGAACTAAAAAAGAATACGATCCCATCGTATCATAAAGAGCTAGCTGAATTAGAAATTCAATTAGCTGATTGGAAAAAAGAGGCAAAACGTCATTTAAATACCGTTACAGAATATGATGAGCATTCAAGACGGTTGACTGCTTCTTTTGATCGATTAGAGCTTATGCTTTCTGAAATGACGCCAAGTGGCAGTGATGAAGAACTCAGTGTTGAACTCGATACCGATGAATTGTTCAATCATAGTCCGATAATGACTGTTCAATATGGTCAACAGGATAGCGAAAATACTGCGGAGGATGCACTAGAGCATGCGCCTGCAACAGCGGAAAGAATACGCGCTGCGACACGCTAAGCGGATATCTACTCTCTCATTAAAGAAGCCTGGCATCTCTCCCAGGCTTCTTTAATTTTTCAAAACTAGGAAAATCTACTAATAGCTTAAGTACAGCTAGTTATGTAGCCTATGTCAAGGATTCTTTCTTAATGGGCGTTTTATGCTTAGCATGTCATCTGGTTCAGTGAACATTTCAGATAAAAATCTTGAAATATTGATTAATACTTGTGTTGCAAAGCTTAAGGCACAATTAAAGCCCTCACCTGAAATTATTCGCGGAACGTTGGATATCTTTGAACGGGCAATTCTGCAATACACCGCCAATGAACGAGAAAAATACCTTACGTTATTGAATGCCCAAATACCGATTAAAACGAAAAAGATCGCACTTTTTAAACTTATTGAGGTCACACACAGTGATATTGTGGGTATTACAACTTTTCTAGGTTGTTATAACAATCTGTTTGCTAACATGAATAAAGAAGATATTCCAGCATATCGATGTGCAGAAAGATTTACACCTATTTCTGAATTTTTAAGTGATGTACTTAATGAAATGATTCGAATTAATGCTTATGAAGATGCCATCAAAGATGTTCTTAAGCAGGTGTTGGCAAGAATGCATGTTGCCTATATTGATTTTTTCTTTTCACATAAAAATTACGCATCAACGATATATCACTTACAACAGAAAATTACGATTGCTGATTCAATGGCCACTGAACGATTAAAAAAAAGTACTCTCGATCCTTCTGATGTGTATATTTTGGCTATGAACCACCTTGAATGTGGTGATCTGGCGCGAGTAGAAAATATTCTTAAATTAGAGCGAGAAAGATGCCTTGCAATACCTGATCTTTATATCGATTTTTGTAAAAAGCTATCCAAAGCCCATTCTTTGCAAGAGGCTTATCCTCAAGCGATAGATTGGATTAATGAAGCGTTGAATGTGGCTGATGCTACTTTGTTGCACATGATTAGAGCTGAACTCATGAAGGCGAACGTAGTTGCTATAAATAAGCACTGTAGCGCCAAAGAAAAAGTATTTTTACTTGGACAAGAACCTGAGTTTAAGGAAAGCCACAAAAAGCACATTCAGCCTGATTATTTTATCGTAATAGTTACTGCGATTGCCCAATGGTCACCGGAATTAATAGAAAATTTTAAACGGCTAGCAGGAAAGTACGTATTTGATTTTGACACAGGCAAATTGATGGTGCATAAGCTCTCTAAGGTGGGTGTTGCTGGGTTAACAAAAATATTCGATGCGATTAATAGAATAGAACTGCAATATCAAAGTCCAAGCCAGGCATCATCGTCATCGCAAGCTGATCAAGCTATTAATGAATTATCAAGTAGCATGGCTGCGTTAGAAGTCCGATATCCACTTGCCGATTTAACACCGGTTTGCCAGCCAATAGCCGCGTCATCGACGCCAAGTTGTTCAAAAGATCCTATCACTCATAGAATCAAACCTACAGTAAAACATAAAACGCGGGGTAAAGCTGATAAAAGAAAACAGGCTGCGTTAAAAATACCGACAGAAGTATTACCCTCATGTCATGCAGAGCGATATGGTTTTAGCAGGGCATTATTTGGAACACACCAGTTTAATATGTGTCGGATGATGGGGGATAACAATCGCTTATTTTATGTAGTAACTGGAAATATTGCTGTGCCTAATGAACGTGGTGATCATTATCAAAAATTTGCACGATTAATGGCCGAACCCAAAATTGTGCCACCCTGTGGTGAAGAAGGTTTTAAATGGATGGAGGTAGATGGTAAGCAAGTTTTAGTGGGTAAGGTACTACACACCAAAAAGCGCTTATTCCCAACGGCTATGCAACGCAATGATCAAGGGGCGATCGCTTTTCTATATGGCACAATTGTGAACACCAAGCGTGGCATTCCAAAGCACAGTGTGAAGCATTATCTGCCAGCACTTAAGCGTAAGTAAAATCTCGTACTGGTTTGGTCTTTGTAAATGAGCGGTGATTGGCTAAGTCTTTTACTTATATACGACTCAAAAGCTAGGCACTAAACTATCGTGCTTTATTGCCTATGTTTCAGCGGAGTATTTTATGTTTGATGATTCTTGGAGACGCATAACCATCGTATCCACAGTTGCTAGCGTGTTTATCACAGCGTGTGTGATATTAACCGGTTTGGTGGTTACACCTGTAGCGATAGCGGCTACTTTTGCAGCCTCATTTGCTTCTGTTTTAGCGGCCATTAATATTGGGTTGCACGTTGCCATGTCCAGAATGGACCTTGCTGAGAATGTTTTAGCTGCAGAAGAGTTAGAGGCTCTAAATCGACAAGTGCTAATCCAAAATGCCCAACGTTTACAAGCGATAGCGCCGCGGCAGCAAGTGGCTGATTTTCTTCAGCGTGAAATTGCAGCAGGCAATCCGATGTGGGCGTTTATGGCGCCAAAGCCACCAGTAGCAGCATCGCCGATTGAGCCAAAAATGGCTTCTGATATTGAAGGTTACATGGTTGGGGGTCATAACTTGCGTAAACGCAAGAATTGACAACTTTTGCCACATATGCGAGTATTCACTCACTTAATGTGTATTCTTTATTTGGAGCCGAAATAATTATGAGAGATCTAACTATAACTGAAATTCATGCGGTAGGTGGCATGCTTGGCGAAGAGGGGTATTCCTTTGGAACCATTGCTGGAGGCGTATTTGGCGCAACAGCGATGGTTCCATTTGCGATATGGCGTGGTGCTGTCACAGGTGTGATGTTCGGTAGCGGAATTGGGACAGGGCTATTGACGTTTGGTGGTGTATTAGGGGCCTATGTTGTTGGCGGTGCACTCGTTGGCGCGACCATTGGGTCAGCTTTATCAAATTAAATAAAATCACATATAAGGGGTCAGTGCCTGACCCCTTAATTTCTCCTAGCTCGTATCCCTTATCCATTTTGAGTTTCTTTATTTAATAAATCATAAATAATCATGCCAATGACCATTGCTACGGTGAAATAAACAGCCTTGAGTTTAGCAGCGCCAAGTGCAACGATCGCAGGGCCTGGACAAAATCCGGCTAATCCCCAACCAATACCAAAAATTATGCTACCTATAATGAGCTTTGTATCAATGTGCTGTGTTGAGGAAAGCTTGATTTCACATCCTAAAATCGTTCTTTTGAATCGCTTAGCGTAACGAAACGTGAAAAATCCTATGCAAACTGCTCCCAACATGACGAACGCTAAGGAAGGATCCCACTTTCCTGTAACATCTAAAAATCCAATAACTTTAGCTGGATCCGCCATTTCTGAAATTAGCAATCCGATGCCAAATATAAAACCCGATAAGAATGAAGTAATAAGCAGCATGTTAATTTCCACCGATAATGTGTTTAGTAACAAATACCGTAATGATGCCAAAAGACATAAAAATGAGCGTTGCAACCAGTGAACGTAACGAGAGTCGCGATAAACCGCAAACGCCATGCCCACTCGTGCAACCACTACTCATACGGGTGCCGATACCGACCAATAAACCAGCGATAATAGTGACGAACCAGCCGGATTCAATATGAATTTGTGGAGCTTCAACCGCAAAGTGATAAGCAACCGGAGCGACTATCATCCCCAGTAGGAATAGCATACGCCACGCAGTGTCGCCCGTGGGCAGTCGCAGCATGCCCCCTAGTATGCCGCTGATACCGGCTATTTTTGCATTCACAAGAAGCAATAGGGAAGTTCCTAAGCCAATGATTAAGCCACCGAATAATGATGCCCACGGTGTAAAGTGTTCCCAGTCAATTAACATGATTAAATTCTCATTTATTTACGTAAAGGTTGCTTAAACAGCGCATGTGCTGCGTTATCGTAGGATAGAACTGAGTGTCAGTATATTAATAATGGCTCAAGAAGGTAAATACGTTAGTTGGATTGCAATAAAAAAGATAAAGAGGGCACTCTATTGCCCTCATTGTATATTAAAAAGAAACTGTTCTTATTACTTCTTTTTGGTTTTGGTCATTGCCACAGCGTTGTGACCTTTTTCCTTTTTTGTATCCGTTTTAACGGGGGATACTTTCAGTAAATTGAATTTTTTCGTCAGTGTGACTATCGGGTCGCAAATTTCTTTGTAATCCATCATATCGGGATGTGAAGTACTTGCCATTTGAAATTTATTTAATTGCTCTGCCAATGTTTCATACCCTGATTCAAGGAATGCTTTCATAATTGGCCTATCAGGTAAATCATCTTGTTTTGACATCTCAGTTACGATGCAATTCAGTTCTTTAATTAAACGTTCACCTTGACTATTGATTGCTTTATTACTCAATTTTAAGGCATTAATATCGATTTCTTTTAAAGCCACTTTTAAAAAGTGTGGGTAACCATACCATGCGAGTTCAATTAGCATAAAAAGTACGTTTTTACCGCTTGCTTCGATGGAGTCATCTCTGTTCAGTAATACCGGTGTGAATTTAATATGAGATAGTAAAATTTCAAGTGGGTAAAAATGATTGCGTTTTGCTAAATGACAGAGCATTTCTAATTCAAAACCTTGTATAGCCTCAGTGTTGATACCGAAAATTTGTATATTTTGCAAGATGATATCGAGTGCATTGAAGCTACCTTTCATAGCGAGTGCTAAAGCGATACCCAATACACTTTTATCACTGTTTGTTCCTTGATGTGCTCTTGCACCATAGTCAAGAGAGGTTTGTTTTCCATGCTTTAATACTCTAATAAAGGGTTGGGTTTTGCCTTTACCTTGTAACGCTGCTTCGCCAAGATTCCATAATATGGTTTGCCCTGCATGTTTGTCTTTAGGTGACGACGGAGCATTATTAAAATCAAAGACCGCTAAATCATTCGCTTTAGAGAAGATTGTTTCTAGATGTTTGCTTGTTTTTTTAGTTGCGTAGTGTTGCGATACAAACCAAAGCACATTTTTATTGGCATGCCTATCTTTAGATTCAGTTGGCTTGTCGTTAAAGTCTAATTGATCAAAATGCGTATTTTCAAGAATTAAATCAAGTGGCTCCTCATCATCTTCAAGCATACTGGCTGCATACCAAAGTGGGGTTTTACCTTTATCATGACCTACGAGGATCCGAGTTTTAAAATTGAGCGTGGTTAAATCAGCTGATCTTAAAATGGTGATAAATGGACTGTCTTCTGAAATAGTGTTCTGTTGAATTAATTCAGCATCCGATTTGGCCGCTAGACATAATGTAGTCATGCCTAAGGCTTCTCTACTCAGTACCGGTGCATTTAAATTAAAGAAACCAGGATGCTTTCTTGGTGGAATTACCTTTAATAATTTATGAACAAAGTCACGATGACTGATTTTATGTGTTACCACCGCAGAGTCAGCTTCTATGAGAAGCGCCAGTGGAGAAAGAGCGACACCATCATCTTTGGTTGATAATGTATTAAAATCAAGCCGTAATAAATCTTCTGCACGAAGTATTTTTAACAATTCATGTAAGATCCACATCCCATCTTTGGAGAGCGATTTTAAATGCGCATACATGGCGAGCCATAAAGTAGAAACTGTTTTACCATTTAGAGTAAATGCTGTATCAAAACAAATAGTTGAGGGCATAGATTTGTCAATTAACCGCCCTAATAGGTAGCTATACCCTTGGTTCAACTCTCCTTTTTCATCAAGGAATGAATAAGTAGATGCTGCGATATAGCTGCTTACCCAAAGAAGTGACATCCCTTTAAAGGGGCCCTCGGTCAGTAGTGCGCT
This sequence comes from Uncultured Candidatus Berkiella sp., assembly GCA_964502705.1. Taxonomy (GTDB): domain Bacteria; phylum Pseudomonadota; class Gammaproteobacteria; order Berkiellales; family Berkiellaceae; genus Berkiella. The sequence goes on from CAZCXZ010000032.1 coordinate 17,311, forward strand.
GGCGTCAAGACAGTGATTGGGGATACTTTTAAATTTTCTCTCTAGGTCGATTCGGATGAAATCATTAACCTCATGATCGTCGTCGATACGACTACTTTCACCATTTTTTGAGGAAAAGAGCTTTTTGAGTTTTGCAGCCGCCGTCAATGCAGGGCTTTTTTTAACTAAGCGATTAAATAATTCAATAATTTCTCGTTGAGATTCAGCGTGGGGTACTTGGCTTGGAAATGCTACATTTAGGCTCATGTGGTTGCGGTCTCATTTTTGCAAAATCCCTTTTATTGAAAAAATTATTGAGCCTTATAGCAGTATTTAATATGGTTTGCAAACCTGTCTAAGTTAACAAACCAATTACGAAATAGGGTGGGGGATTGAACTGGTGATGACTATAAATCTACATTTCCAAAGCAAATTGCAATTCTTGAACTTCTTGAACTTCTTCATTCACATCCATGTTGGATGCTTTTTCTTGATTTTGAATCATGCTTTCATTTAATGCTGGCAAAATAGGGTTAATCATAATTAGCTCTAGCATTGTATCTAGGGAATTGTTTTTGCTGCCATCTATTTCATACGACAGCTCGTTCAGTTTTTTTAAGAAATAGCAAAGCTCGTTGCGTAAGCTTGCGTCGACACTGCGAGGATCTTTATTATATTTAGGGTATGCTTCTTTATATAAGTTAATGCGAAATTCAGAATAGCTTTTTTTAAAATCATCTATTTTATCTTTCAAAGCTTTAATGCCATTTAACGCCACTATTTACCCCATTAAGTATGATGTAATCTAATTTCCAATTGATAATTAATTATATCAAAATTATAAAGAGACATCAGAGTAGCTCCACGCAAATGCTTTTAATACTTGATGCGGTTTTTGTTTCTTGCCTTGTTTGCAACGCTTGATTCGTCTTAACGCAATTGAATAATGAGGTTAAGATTGCCCGCTATACCTGACCTTGTGCACTGTATATACTTCTTAATGTTGGAGCGTTCGTATTATCTGTCATCCTTTAAAAGGGCACAAAGTGAGACAACTAAGTAATTATTTTAAAAGACTGGGAGTGTTGCTGATGTTTTCAATTTTTTCATCAGGTGTTCAAGCAGGCACCAGCTATGATTTTAGTTTTAAATCCTTGTCGGGTCAGGAGCCCTTAGCCCTATCTCAATTTAAAGGCAAGGTGTTACTGATTGTTAACACTGCCTCACAATGTGGATTCACCAAACAATATGCGGATCTTGAGAAGCTTTATCAAAAATATAAAGATCGTGGTTTGGTGATTTTAGGCGTTCCCAGTAATGATTTTGGTGGACAAGAGCCAGGCAGTAATCAGGAAATAGCGAAATTCTGTCAAGTGAATTTCGGTGTCAGTTTTCCGATGGCGGCCAAAGAAATTGTTTCAGGCGATAAGGCACACCCATTCTATTTATGGGCTAAAAAGTCCTTAGGTTTCGGCACTGCCCCTAAATGGAATTTCCATAAATATTTGATTGATCGCAATGGAAAGCTTGTTGATTACTTTAATTCAACCACATCACCTGATGCGCCTAGAGTGCATGAAGCAATTGAGAAATTATTAGCCGCAGAACCTGGTTCAAAGCAATAGTTGATATGTCGAAACAGATTAAAAAAGGCGACTTAGCTTCTAAAAGTTGCCTTACTTGTGGGAGGCCGTTTAATTGGCGCAAGAAATGGGAGAAAGTCTGGAACGAAGTCAAATATTGCTCAGAAAAATGTCGTAAAAATCGTTATTCCAGTAAAAATAACCCAACTGGCAACAGCAAGTAACTTGAATCTTTAAATAGTATGGATCATTTGAAAATTAATGGAAATCAATTAAGCTTTTGGAGCGAATAAAATTATCAATTACATTTTGGTTAAAAATTCTAAAACAATAACATTACTCATTTGATCAATTGTATTAAACTGAAACTGGTTTAAATAGCCAAATTCAAAAGAGGATTTATTTGATAATTTTACATCGAATCCTGTGAAAAAGCGATTTTGGGAGAGTGTTAAATCTGAAACCCAATTGGGATGATTAAGATTAAAAAATAATTCGTCCGATAGAATTAGCGATAATTGTGAATAATATAACGGTATTTTTAAAGAGAGTTTTTCTCTTAAACGGTTTGCCCAGTTTGGTGAATTTTCGGATTTACGTTGTTCAAGTCGTGTTCTGCTTTTGGCATTTACTATTTTACTTCTAACAACATCCCAACTGAGTTGCTCCCATACGCGATATTCGGCAACAAATTGACCGCTTGAATCTTTCGATTCGATGCCACTATTTCCAAGCAAAATACTTGTTCGATTAGTAAATTGATACCCAATAGCGCCATGTAGCACGACTTGTTCAAACTTGTATGCATTATCAATGAATCGTAATTGTGGTTCGAGGTAAAACAAGATTTTCTTGTCACTTGATAATGCGCCACTTATTTCATAGCTAGTCCACAATTTTGTATGTTCTTCAAGGGCGCATAAGTGTAGGGAATGGATTTGAACAATAAGGAATATGAATATAATTTTGAGATTTAACTTCCTGTTAATCGTCATGCTGAATGGTCCTGACTATTCTTATAGTGATTCCATATAGTAATCAAATAGAACAACTTCGCCAACTGACAGAGTAAGATGCTATCATAAGCCAATTCTATAGAAATCAGGCTAGGGAAATTTCGCTTTTAAGGGCGTTTAGAAGATGTATCGATCTAATGGCTACGGTTTCTGGATTTACACTTCATTTGCTTTTTTCATTATCTGAAATGATATTCTTCGAGAGAATATCATTATTGGTTTTACTCGCACATAATGTTGTTAACATTTTCTGGATCTGATCCATGCGGGAAAGCAGCGTTCTATAGTCATTTTGTGTCACTGGCATACTGTCATCCAGGCCATTTTCTTTTGCTTCTAGCTTTTGTGCTAATTGCATTGAATCAACGATTATCCCAATAAAAAAGTTTAGAACGGCAAAGCTCGTAATAATGATAAAGGGTATAAAAAACATCCATGCTAATGGGAAAATTTCCATCGTGGGGCGCACAACACCCATAGACCAGCTTTCAAGTGTCATGATCTGGAACAGGGTGTAAGCTGAGGCGCCTATCGAGCCAAACCATTCTTGCATATTAGGGTCAGGGTGGATACCAAATAGCTTTGTTGCAAGAACAGAGGCTACATAGAAAATGAGGCATAATACGCCAACGACAGAGATCATACCGGGTATAGAATGCCCTATAGCTGATACAACTCGACGCATTTGTGGTACGACAGAAATTAAGCGCAGGACCCTTAGGATCCTGAGGGCTCGCAAGACTGCTAAAGGACCGCTGGCGGGTACCCAGGCAATTGCGACAATCATAAAATCAAAGACATTCCAGCCTGAACGAAAAAACGATAATCGATATGCAAAGAACTTTAAGGTCAGCTCAATCGTAAAAAAAATTAAGATTAATTTATCAATCCAATAAAGCTGCTTTCCGTAACTCGATATCATTGTCGAGTTAGTTTCCATTCCTAAAGTTACAGCATTGATAAGAATAAGCACTGTGATAAAAATTACAAAATGCTTACCTTCAACCAGATTGGCGATAGACGCTCTTTTACCATTTAGTACCAAATCCGTTGGGTGCATAAGTTAACCCCTTTTTGTGGTCAGCAGTAATACAGTTATGCCTGTCACCGCTGATAAGATTGATCCAGACAGAACACCTAAGCGTACCGGTGTGGTCATTGAAACATCGGTGAATGCAAGTGTTCCTATAAACAAACTCATCGTGAAACCAATCCCTGTTAAAAGTGCCATGCCATAATATTGTGGCCACATCGTATTCTCCGGTAAACGGCAAATCTTTAAGCTACAAGCAACCCATGTGATCGACATCACGCCGATCTGCTTGCCGATAAAAAGCCCCAACATGATCCCAAGCGTTACGGGTTGCATGAATGTTTCGATTGTAATGCCTTCAAACGATATACCTGCATTAGCAAAAGCAAAAATCGGGATAACACCAAATGCCACCCACGAGTGTAAACCCTTTTCCATAACTTTGAGAGGGGACTTACCCTCTTCATTTTTCGCTTTTAACGGAATGAGAAGCCCTAACGCCACACCAGCCAGTGTGGCGTGAACGCCAGATTTTAGTACACAACCCCAGACAAAAAGACCGATCACAATATAAGGTCCCAGATTAGTTACGTTCCGCCAATTCATGAATGCAGCAATACTCAGGCCAATTCCAGCCAGCATTAGCGATTGCATTGAGATTTCAGCTGTATAGAATAAAGCAATAATGATGATTGCCATCAGATCGTCGATGATAGCGATAGCAACCAGGCAAACTTTAAGAGGCGTTGGAACGCGGTCGCCAAGTATCATCATGACACCTAAAGCAAAGGCGATGTCGGTTGCTGCAGGTATGGCCCAGCCATTAATGGTAATAGGGTCATTCCAGTTGAAGTAAGCATAAATCAATGCTGGAACAGCGAGGCCACCGACTGCAGCAATTGCGGGAAGGATCGCCTTGTTGAAAGTCGATAAATGTCCCTCGATCAATTCCCGTTTGATTTCTAGGCCAATTAACAAAAAGAATATTGCCATCAAGCCATCGTTGATCCAGAGTAAAAGCGGTTTATCAATTACAAATTTACCGACCTGTAGAACAATCGGTACATTCTTGAAACCCGCATAAAGATGATGCAGCGATGAATTAGCAAATAACAGCGCTACTAACGCTGCTAGGCACAGCATAAGACCAGGTGCGGTTTTTGAGTGCAGAATTTTGTGAATAATACCCATATCCTAAGCCCCCGAATGCATATAAAGCCATAGCGTATATCCGCAATAGGCTAGAACCATTGTTATGCCAGATAATCGATTAATTGTAATACTGCGTAACAAATAGATTGAGAGCAAGGCAGCGACACCCAACATGATCCATAAGTCAAAGTGCGCAAACTGAGGGGCTACCTGAATCGGCGAAATCATTGCAGTCACGCCGAGAATAGACAAGATATTAAATATATTACTACCCAGAATATTACCAATAATAACATCGCTATGCTTACGGTAAGCTGCTACCAGTGTTGTTGCAAGTTCAGGTAAAGACGTACCAACCGCTACGATCGTCAAACCAATAACGGCTTCTGAAATGCCAAAACCCTTTGCGATTGAAACCGCGCCCTCGACTACTAAGTAAGCACCAACTATTAATAATCCCAAACCAACAATGGCATAAACCCAAGCTTTGATAGGAGGTAGGTGAGGTTCGCCTTCAACATCTTGCTCAATGTGCAAGATTGTTTCAGCGCCACGTTTTTTATCCTGATCGTAACAGATTGCGATATAACCAATTAGTGCAGCAAACATCACTAAACCAGCCCAAAAACTGATGAAACCGGTAAGACCCAGCATGCAAAGAGTAGCGCTGGCGAGTAACATAACGATGGCATCGCGCTTAACCGCATTACCAACAATGGTTATGGGATATAATGCTGCACCTAAACCAACGATTAATAGAATATTAGCAATGTTACTGCCAACGACGTTGCCAATGGCAATGTCGGATGAACCTTTGAGAGCGGCTCCAACCGAAACGGTCATTTCTGGCATCGAGGTACCAAAGCCCACAACGACTGCACTGACTAGTAACCTCGATAGCCCAAAATTTCGAGCCAGAGAGACCGCGCCTTTAATAAGACCCTCTCCTCCTAAAAATAGCAGCAATAGTCCAACTACTATCATTAGAATATCGACCATTTCTAATTTCCTTAGGTAAGCTATCTCGTACGGACTGATGTACAGGTTTAAAGGTGAGTAAGAATAAGTGTTTAATCAAACTTGATATTTCACTTTTTGAATCAAAACTCCTAAATAATCAGTTGTACAAAGAGCAAGATAGACAACATTGACCTTAGCAGAAATAGAATTGAAACCCAAGTTGGGCAGATTGTGCTGGATATAAATTTAGTTGATATATAAGTAGGGTAGATCGCAAACTTTTGAGATTCGACACATTTTTAATTAGTGCATTGCAACCCAATTAGCGGAAAGCTCAGAAAATTCATTTTAGTTAGTCTTTCACGAATTGCCTCGATGTTACTCCCTATAGACTAACTGTAGGACGAAGTTGAAACACCAAATGATGTGATCCGGTTAATCCCTTTGCTTTAAGATGAGGAGGGATAGCCGTAGCTTCTTCACGATGTAATCGTGTTAGTGAAAACCCATTGTTAAAAAGCTGCTCTACTTCGGCTTCATCAACTGAAAAAGGGGGGCCTTGCATTTCACTTTGATTATATCCAGCCGTTACTAAGAATATTTCTGTATTAACAGATACTAATTGCTTTAAATGATTAACATACTTGGAGCGCATTTCTTGGGGCAGTGCAACCAGCGCAGCGCGGTCATAAATGGCATCGATTTTGCCTAAAAGATTTTTATCGACTTCAAAAAAATCACCCGCTATCAACGTGATATGGTCACTTTTTAAAATAGTGAAGTTGTTAGTTTTTTCTTCGGAAAAAGGAAGATTATTTTGTTGAAAGAATTCATGGCACGCTTGCAAATGGAGCTCTACACCAATAATTTGATAGCCTTGATTTGCTAGCCATAGCATATCAACACTCTTGCCACATAATGGAACAAATACATTTGAACCAGATTGCAGTGCAAGTTGCTTAAAAAATTGTACTAAAAATGGGTTAGGCTGTGATTGATCGAATTCAGTGCGTTTATTTTCCCATCTTGCTTGCCAGTATTCCTTTTCCATTGCTAGCCTCTATTAATGTACGTTTAGTGTAGGTCTGTGGCATTCTAGCGGTATTTAGAACATTTTCAATAGATTAAAGAACAGAGACACAAAGTTGAAAGCCAACTAACACCAATATATTATTGCCTATATCAGGGCGTAGAAGTAACACAGCTACATATAAAGGGATTCTAAATGAATATTGAACTGCGCGAAGCCACAATTCTGCAGAAACCTATATTAGCAAATTTGCTTGAACTCTATTCATACGATTTTACTGAATTCTGGGAATTTGATATTGGTGACGATGGATTCTATGGTTACAAATGGTTGCCACTCTATTGGAGCGATAACAACCGATTTCCATTTCTCGTTTATGTTGATGGTAAGATAGCGGGGTTTGTGCTGGTTCAAAAAGGGTCGCCTATTTCAGACAATAAAGACATCTATGATATAGCGGAATTCTTCGTTATGCGTAAATATAGGCGAAAAAAAATCGGCGCAACTATTGCAACCAAAATATGGAGAATTTTCAAAGGTTCTTGGCAAATCCGAGTTCTGCCAGGAAATAAAATTGCTTCCATATTTTGGCCAAAAACAATTAATGAATTTACCAATGGCGTTTCATTACCTGATAAAATCAAAGTGAAAAATGATGATTGGCTTGTTTATCACTTTGAATCACCTTAATCAATAATGCTTTCTAGGTGATGATTTTTCCAAGCAAGGTAATTCCGAAACATTTTCAGGTTCAGCACTATGCTTGTTAATAATTACTTTAGCGTTATCAAGGATATCAGGATCCATGCTGTCTAAGGACAAATCACTAAATGCTTCTAAACTGTTTATTGCGACTATCGCTTTAATTTCTAATAAAACTTCATCAATCGATTTATTTGAAACATCAACAGTCTTGTAAGCAATTTCTTCATATTTAGATTCACGAAGAGCGCGATGCTTTAAAGCTAACGCTTTCCAACCGTTTTCACCTTCTGCCGCATAGTTACTGATCTGTTGCCAACGTGGTCGACCATCTTTTTGAGGGACTGATAAATGTTGGCAAATAGTTTCATGATCTGCCTTTAGGAAAATAAATTTAATCCCTGAGGAGAGACAGGCTTGTTGTACCAGGGCATCAAGCGGTTGCGAGCTGCCTAAATCAAAAAGGCATCCTTTTTGATTCTTGAGAAAATCTACTGCAATTGCCGCTTCAAGTTCGCGCCAACAAGGCTCACCGAGTAGTTTCATGACTGCTGCGCTATGTTTTTCGAAGCCCTCTCTTAGAAAAGCGCTTACAACGAGTTCTGGATCATGTTTTTTAGACCATTGTAAGCATAGCTCGTTAACAACAGGGTCATCAGTCTGAGCTTTTGTCAGCTTCTCACGTATATAAGGTTCAGTTAACAATTTATTTAATCGAATCTTGATTTGATCGTCCATCGTAAATACAGGTGAATCTTGAGTGTACTCACTGAATAAAGACATGATGGTTGTTTTACCGGAACCTGGTAAGCCAATACAAATGAAGTTTAAAGACATGCTAACTCTCTTATATAAGTTCTTTAAGTTAATTATTGCTAGGCACTTTATCTAAATGATCTTTTATATTCAATGAATAAACTTGTGACGTAATCTAATCTATTCTTTTTGTGGAATTTAGGATAAGAACTGGAAGAGTGGAATACCCGCCCTCTTTAATGGGTGTAAGCTCTCTGTAATTTGTCACTTCAACTTAAACTTTTTTCAGTTCTGGTTGTCTCTCTAATAAGGCGTTGTTAATCCGACACCATCTTTGGGAGCTGACTATGACTAAAGTATCCTGCAGTGTAGGCGAAATCGCGCATTATGATGTTGCAAATCAGGTACTAACGCACATTACTGCGAGTGGTGAAGTAAATACGATAAGTCAACCTATTGAAGGTGTGGCGTTGCATAGCACCGGTGTTAATGATTGCACCACATTAATTATTAAAGACAAAAACAACAATCATTACTGGATGGAACACGTCTCTGCTGGAGACATTGCGAGTACTTATGGAGATAGGATGAAGCAAAAGGCTATCAGAACTGCCCTCAGTTTTCATAAGCCAGAAGGAGAGAATAAAGCCTATGCTGTGCTGCATCATATCAAAACTACCCAGAGCCCCTGTGAACTAGAAATTATTGTCATCAATAATTCTACCAAAGAGAATGCAAGTGTTTTACAGAAGCGATTTGAAGAAATTCTTGGCGCGGAATTTAAACTTTCCGATGTACAATATTTTAATGTCGATAATAGAGAAGAAGGTAACCTTAACCTACATCAAGTAGAATTTTCTCCATTGCACGCAGACAAATTTCGTACTGCACCTGAAGATCCAGAAGTAGGTCCTGAAATTGAAATCAATGATGAGGGGGAAATGGTATTAGTGTATCCCGAAATCGCATGGAATGAGCATGCCGCATTTGAGCCGTCTGAAAATGCACAAAACAATAGCGCTAAATTAAGATAAATTCTTAGTAAGAGACATGAAGGCAACGGTATCCCGTTGACACAATATTTTATTCATCTCGACATCATCACCTTATGGATTAGCCGTGGAGTACTGTTCCAGGAGAGGGCATAAATACCTACCGAGATTTAAGCACTATGCCTTACATTGATTTTTTTTAAACACGGTTTACAATGCAAAAGTGCATATTTTGCATGATGTTAGTATCATAGATATAATTAAAAAATGGAGTAAACATGCCTTATACTCGCCAACAAATAAAAGATACAGTTTCATATATCATCGAAGATGCGTTTCATAAACAATCAGCCAAAACACAACAATTTCTTGAAACTTCGTTGACGAATATTTTTAGTAGGTTAACGAAAAGCAATCCATTGGAAATAAAGTTTACACTTGACAAAAGAAATCCACATTTGTTTACTAAATTTTTTGATTGGCTTGATGAACATAAGGTTCCGTTCCCCAATTACACGCGCTACGTATTAAAGCGAGATGGCTCTAGTGTCGCTGATCATGATGGCAATTTAGAACTAATTATTAAAAAGCATAAAGTTTCTTCAAAACAGGTAAATCATTATGATGACATTATTGAAGGTTTAAGGGATTTTCATCTTGATCGTCAAAGTGTTTTGTCAGCAAGAGAATTAGCAGAAGAGCCTAATGACTACAATGGACCTTATAATGCTGAGGGTTTTGATCCTGAAGGTTATGATCAGGATGGTTATGACAAGGATGGCTACGATGAAGATGGCTACGATAAAAATAGTTATGATTGCGATGGTTATGATGAAGATGGTAACAGTAAACCAGATCTAGATGAACCTTTTAGTGATAGAGATTCCCATTCAGTTGATTTTCAATCAGATTCAGATGAATTTTCTAGTGATGAAGATCACGATTTGATTGATTCAGATTATGATACAGTCCGTGAAGCAGATGAACACAAATATCGCGCAGCCTTAATCTTTGAACGTTCCAATCAAAGTAAATCCTCACGCTCATTATATTTTGAAGCTAGAAAAGCGGCTCAAATCGCAAAAGATGAAGCTATTGCTAAAAGGAAACAAGAAAGTGCTGATTTACAACCAATTGAAGTAAGTTCTGCAAAACGATTTACAAACAATCCTGAAAAGGTATTGAAAACCACACCTATGTTACATGGTTTTAGCAGTCATAAGGCAAAATATAAACAAGCACACGCTCTATCTACAGAGCAGCGCCATCTTGAAGTACCAGTGCGAAAGGATCGGTTAAGAATGGCATAACTGAGTAGAAATGGCGGGGCAAGTAACATTGCCCCTTATAGACTAAAATACTTTGCCTTCAAGTAACTTCATTACTTTATATAATTTAATGCCTGTGATTGTGGTATTTAAGAGGGTTGTGAAAGAGGTCCGATTGTCATATTGGTGGTAATTGAATCAATGCTATTCAAAAGATTTATGGAAGCTGATCTCTAAATAGTTGTAGATACAGCCAAATGAACTTAATACGATATAGAACAATCATACTAATAGGAACTAGATGGCTGGACTTCGGTATGACGGACGTTAAACAAGAGCATTTAAATCTTAAGCTCGAGCAGTACTGCCAAATCAATGGCGGTACGTATAACCAGATACATGTTTTAGGTGAGGATGAACAGCTTCCAAGCAACTTTGACCTTGATACTATTATGATAAAAAAGCAGGGGAAGTCGCATGCAGTTTATTGGCATGAAAATGGTCAAGTTGTTGAGAAATCGCTTCGTATCAAAAATAACCAGTTTCTGCAAAATAGTTTGCTTAGACCAGGTATCAGTCGAAATCGAAGGTTAATTAATAAGATAATTCAAAAATATCAATGCAATTCTTCACCTAATTTAAGTTTTATTGACGACAAAGGTAATTGCAATGGCTGGTCTTTCCTTTATCCATATTATGTCAGTACAGGCCGTGAACGCGAATTTAATGTATTAAGAAAATATGTATCAAAGTGGAAGGGCGATTTCAAATTTGAAGAATTACCAATTGAATTAAGATCGCGATATCAAAATGGCAACGATTTATTTCAGCAACTTATTAACGATTTGGTTTGGTTTCAACATTCGCCCGTGAAACTTCAAGCGATTTACGGCGATGACGAAAAAAGAAAATTAACGCAAGATGATAGAAAACGGCAATATAGTATGCTTAAGTTGCCTGGTCTGGCTATTACAGACTTATGCTTTTTCGGTGACAGAGTTGGTGCGCCACGAACAATTGCAAATCATAATGCAATTAAAGTGATGGAGTTTTATGCACAATGGCCAGATTCGTGGATTGATATAACAATTGATATAGGTGGGCCTCATGCCGTGAGCGCTTATATTACAAAAGAGGGAAAATTTAAATACTTTGACTCGAACAATAATTCATTGAAAGTGAAGGAATTATCTGCCAGTGAATGTGTTGCTGCCATGGTGGCTGAATATGCACCCTATAATATTGAGCCTAAAATTCAGGATATCAATTTACACAAGTTTCATGGGCCAGCTGTTAAGGATGTTTTAAAAAATCATCGCCCTTTTGATTCGTATGATCATGAGACAGCTAAAATGCTTCTTAAAAGTGCTTTTCAACTAGGGCAGCTCGAATTTGCAGAGTTCCTTTTAAGAGATTACATTACCATAGAAAGAAGTGCAGATTTTATCAATCAAAACTGCATTTTAACAGATATTAACCCACAAACAGATAGAAAAATGATTGATCTGTTCGTTCGATATGGCGCTGATATTAATCAATCAGTTTCTGACAGAGGATGGACCCCACTTCATATTGCTTGTAGTTGCGGTAATAGTGAAGTAATTAAATCGCTACGCCGTCATCATGCTAATCTTGAAGCGACAGATAATTTTGGATCAACCCCTTTGCACTATGCCGTTAAACTTAGTAGTGAAAATGCAGTTAAATATCTTATTGAACATGGTGCTAACATGAATGCGGTTGATAATCACCATTTTAGTGTGTTACATCATGCGGTATTGGGTAGAAAAGTTAAAGTGCTTCGTGAAATTTTAAAGCAAAATAGAATAGATGTTAATACGCCTGATAAAATGGGCAATACTGCGCTACATTATGCTGGGAAAATGAGAGCACTTGATCAATCTGAAATACTAAACCAAGTTCAAATTATAAAATTACTCCGAGAATATGGCGCTGATCGTAACGCAGTTAACCAAAATAATGACAAACCTATAGATAATGCCTCTAACCCTGGAGCAGTCGCTGCTTTAAGAGAACGTTTACTGTTAAGAAGAGATGCAGGCGAAAATCTTAGTGTTCATCTATCACCTAAAAGTAAACCTAAAGATGATCGAGCAAAATTGTCCGTTGCATCATCATCTTCTACCTTTTCAGCTTTGGCAGAATCAAGAAATGAAAGAAAAAGTGCGGTTCTCTTGGGACGTTCTTCATCAAAATTACATATCAACCAAGATGACAGTCAGACAAAAAAAATAGACAACCCTGCGACTACTAAATCAAGTATTCGCACCAAAATTGATTTTTTTGAGGAAAAAATTCGTGAACAAACGAAGGAAAACCCACGTGTTCCTTCTCACTCCAAGCGTCCAAAGAGTTAACAACACCTTGTTCAAGAAATTTAATGGTTACTTGGAAACTTTCAAGCAAAAGAATCATCAGAGGCAAGTCCTTACCTTTGATAAGCTAAATTTCAAGCAATCTATAGCAACCCCTATCCCTTCAGTGAACTGCCCTTAGGGGCGAGGGGTTGAATGTGTATCAACCTCGATGCTATCAATTACCTTGGCTTGTCTTTTAGCGGCGGCTTGCTTGGTTGCTAATTGATATTGAGAAGCTAATATGGGGCTGACACCCGGTAAATCACACAGGATTTTATGTTGCAATTCTTGTAGCCCAAACTGGCCTAACGCCATAAATATTCCACCGGCGTACGTAAGTTCAGCCTTTTTAGATAGAGTCCTATTTTGGATAGTACGTTTATTATTAATCTTAGCTTTGGTAGCTGTTACCAGCGGTAAGGTATATTTGCTTTTCTCATTTTCAGGCAGGTGCTGTAAGCTTGCGATATAGTAAGGTGTGAGCTGTTTCTCCCAGCCATTTTTCTTGAGTGCCTTTTTTAGTATTGGATTGTCTAAAGATAGATCCACATGCATTAGCATGGTGTTTGGGATTAAACGAGCCAATTGTTTAGCGCCAACTGCAAGGATTTTGTTTCCTTCAAGATAAAGCGTCTGCACCTGCGTTCCGCGCAAGGCCATGCCTAATCTTTCAGCGCCATCTGAGTCAATATTAGTTTGCCAAAGATAAAGCGTCTGTACCTGCGTTCCGCGCAAGGCCATGCCTAATCTTTCAGCGCCATCTGCGTCGATATTGTTACCACTAAGATTAAGTATCTGCACTTGCGTGCCCTGCAAAGCTTTGATTAACTTTTCAGCGCCTTCTGAGTCGATTTCGTTATGCCCAAGGTCAAGCGTGTGCACCTGGGTGCCTTGCAAGGTCCTGACTAATTTTTCAGCACCATCTGCGCCGATATTGTTGCAGCCAAGGTTGAGGGATTGCACCTGTGTGCCTTGCAAGGCTCTGCCTAATCTTTCAGCCCCATCTGCGCTGATGGTATTGTTCCAAAGATTAAGTGTCTGCACTTGCGTGCCTTGTAAAGCTTTGATTAACCTTTCAGCGCCATCGGCGTCGATGTTGTTGCACCCAAGGTCAAGCGTGTGTACTTGCGTGCCTTGCAGGGCTTTAGCTAATTTTTCAGCGCCATCGTTGCTGATATTATTACCATCAAGGTTAAGCGATTGTACCTGCGTGCTTTGTAAAGCTTTGGCTAACCTTTCAGCGCCATCTGCGCCGAAATGATTTTGCCAAAGATTAAGTGTGTGCACCTTTGTGCCTTGTAAGGCTTTGCCTAATCTTTCAGCGCCTGCTGCACCTTGCATGTCGAAGCTGTTGCATGAAAGATCCAGCGTGTGCACTTGTGTGGTTTGCAAGGCTTTGCTTAATCTTTCGACGCCTTCTACACAGATATAGGTATTACACAGGTTAAGCGATTGCACTTTGGTGCCTTGTAAGGCTATGCCTAATCTTTCAGCGCCTTCTATGCCGATACGGTTGGAGGCAAGGTTGAGCGTGTTTACCTGCGTTCCTTGCAAGGCTATGCCAAATTTTTCAGCGCCATCTGGACCGATATTGTTATCGTTAATATTAAGCGTGGATACTTGCGTGCCTTGCAAGGCTCGCCCAAGATTTGATAGGTTCAAGTTGATTGCTTTCTTGTGTCCAAGTGTTAATGTGTTTAATTGATTTTGCGCTAGATATTCACGAAAATTATCATAGAGGCCCGCATTAACTTCTGCTAATAAATCATTAAATGATTTTTTGATTTTCTTTTGCTTTTTTTTGGCAGGGCTATTATCCAGGTTGTGGCTGTTGTTTTGCGGGCCGCGTTTCATGGTTAAGATCTCCATTAGTCGGTTCGGTGCTAATTTAATTGTGTATGCAATTAAACGCTAATGTGATTGCTGAATGAGTATAAGGGGCTTAATTTGGCTAGTATTGTAACTATTATTGTTCATCTAGACAATTCAAATAAGACAAATGACTATAAAGACCTCTTGTTTTATTCTTTTTTTGATAAAAAGAATAAAACATTCAACCTAATTAACCTGCAGTCACCTGCATTGAGATAATTAAATTTATTGTGGAATGAAAATGGTTTTCTGAGTAGCGACAGGAAGTATTTCTCATTTCGCTACTCAGGAAGTGGTTCTGTAGTGGTCAAGTAAATTTGGACACTTTCCTAGAGAGACTTACCCAGTAGCAG
>CAZCXZ010000033.1:0-10282 GCA_964502705.1 Uncultured Candidatus Berkiella sp.
ATCGATTCCCACGCCCAGCAGCTAAAATGATCGCTCGTGTCATAACTTTTCCTAAGCCACTTTACTATCAGCAGACTGGGTCTGTGCTGCTAACGCGGCGGTTAAAATGGGTAATACATGATGTCTTAACCAAGCATCAAATTCATTCAAAACAGCATATTGCTCAGTTACTGCCAATACATAGTTCATAATTCTTGGGATATCATTTAAATAATTTGGCTTGTTATCTCGGAAATTTAAGCGAGAAAAAATACCCAACACCTTCAAATGACGTTGTAAGCCCACAAAATCAAACCATTCCATAAATTGTGCAAAAGAACAATTAGCAATGCGTTTGTGTGCTATTAACGCTTGATAAAACTCATTAACCCATACTGTCATTTTTTCTCGAGGCCACGCGATATAGCAATCTTTCAATAAGGATGCCGCATCGTACGTAACAGGGCCTACCATCGCATCTTGAAAGTCAATAACGCCAAGCGTGTTGTTAGGAAGCACCATTAAATTGCGAGAATGGTAATCACGATGGATAACGGTTTGTGGTTGGTGCGTCACACACTTTATCAGAACATCATACACAGCGCTTATGACAACTTGGTCTTTTGCCGATAAAGGTAGCTTGAGCAATTTCCCCAAAAACCACTCATCGAAAAGCGCTAATTCATTTCTAGCATGCGCACTATCAAAGGCAGGTAAAGGAAAGTCTTGAGGGTTTGCCATTTGCAGCGGCAATAATGTTTGCAACGCTTGCGTGTAATAGATTGGTGCGGTTTCTTCATTAAGCACATCTAATAACAGCGTATCACCTAGGTCAGAAAGCAAAGCAAATCCATGCTGAGGTTGCCAAGCCCAAACTGTTGGCACGAGCAATCCATGGGTCTTCCAGTTTTTGGCAATCGCGACAAAGGCATCTGTTTTTTCCGTCTCCGGTGGCGCCAGCATTGCGATATAGGTTTTATCTGCGAAATGCACGCGATAATAACTGCGAAAACTCGCGTCACCCTTTAGTGGATTGATCTGAAAATGTTCTGAGCCTAGGGCTTCACTAATCCAGAGCTTGAATTCTGACTTTATCACGGTACCCCCTTTCCTTTGACAGTATACATTACCTTATCCATCCAAAAGGTATATACCTGATAGCTAGGCTCGCTTACAATCTGTGCAGTTCAAACAATTGCAGAAAGCGTTACATTGAGATCTATAACTAGATTAGTTTTTTTACTGTTGTCTGTCGGTGGCTTGCAGGTTCATGCGAAATCTGCATCCGTACATCAATGGGATGAACTCTCCGATTGGGTAACAGAACCTGGTAATGTAAGCTTATGTAAGGGGCATTATCTTCCCTATGACACAGACTATCCTCCACTTGAAAATTCCTGGACGCGTCCTGTAGAGCTCACTGCTGATGAAACAGAATTTACGTTTGAAGGCTCATCTGCTTTACGCGGCAATGTGACACTCAAGCAAGGCCAGCGCTTATTGCACGCTGATGAAATCGTCGTCAGTCGATCGCAAGAAACGATGGAATGGGAAAAACTAATTGCCGATGGCCACATCCACTATACATCGCCCGGCTTAAATATTTGGGGACAGCGTGCAGAATACCTGCATAATGAACAACTGTTTACTTTTGATCATACCTCCTACCGTTGGTATGCACGGCATGCACGTGGCCATGCTGATCACATCGCGATTCGAAAAAATATTGTTCATCTACGGGATGCAACTTATACAACGTGTGCCCCTAATCAAAATACCTGGGTGCTAACGGCCAAGAAATTATCTTTCTACCCTGAAACGGGCCGTGCCGTCGTGAATCATATTCGTTTTGATGTGCATGATGTCCCTATATTTTATTTTCCTTATTTTAATTATCCCATTGATAATAAGCGTCATAGTGGCTTTTTATTCCCAAGTTACGGCGCCTCAAGTAATTCCGGCAATGAAATTATTGTGCCCTATTATTTGAATGCAGGCCCAAATTACGACGCAACCTTTGCAGGTCGTTGGTTAAGTGAGCGTGGCACAGAAGCACAAACCAAGCTGCGCTATCTCTTCAATTATGGGGAAGGTACATTTCAATGGCACCTTTTACCCGACGACCGAAAATACGGCACTTTTAGTAAAGAAAATCGCTTAAGTCCGCCTGGAGGCCTTCCTGCATCTGATCCGCGTATTTTAGGGTTGCAAGGTAGTGATAACCGTTATGCATTAAATTACCGTCATACCTCACAATTTGGTTATGACTGGCAACTCAATATGATCTTTGATTATGTGAGTGATGATAATTATTTCGTCGATTTAGGAAATGATATACAAACTGCTAGTACGATTCAGCTACCACAACAAGCGAATCTTTCTTACTATGGTGAGCATTGGACGCATACTTTTAACGTTGAAGAATATCAAGTACTGCAACCGTTATCTAAACCGATTAATGACGAAATTTACAAACGTCAACCGCAGTGGGTATTCCAAGCACTTTACCCTGATCAGTTCTTAAATCTTACCTACGGTTTAGCGGGAGAAACGGTTAATTTTGCCCACAAACCCAATTTGTTAACGAGAGCGGAGATGACAACTGGTCAGCGTCTTCATTTAAGACCTAGCCTCAGCTTACCCTTGGTGGGCACTTATTATTTCCTTACACCACGTTATCAAATGGATTGGTTACAATATTTATTACATCTTGGCATCGATGCAACCCAAGAAGATTTACCTCACCATCCCAGTCGCACAATACCTTTGTACGATATTGATAGTGGATTGTTTTTCGAACGTGCGTTGGTTTATAAATCGATGGAATTCAAGCAAACCCTTGAGCCACGACTTTATTACCTCTATGTCCCTTACCGTGCACAGTATTTTTACCCGAATTTCGATAGTGGTATCAATAATTTTAGCTATAGCCAACTTTTTCGTGATAACCGTTTTAGTGGCCACGACAGAATCAGTGATGCCAACCAAATCAGCGTCAGCTTAAGCTCGAAACTGTTACCTAAAGAAGGCGGACGTGAGCTAGTACGAACCAGTATTGGTCAAATTTTTTACTTTCAAAAGCGGCATGTATCACTCTGTGAAGAGTTAGGGCAAGAGAACCTTTGTCACGTATTCGAAGATCAACACGCTAATTCACAGCACTCTGATTTGATTGCGCAAGCAGAATGGAATGCCAGTGAATTTTGGTCAGGTGGCGCGTTTTGGCAGCTAGATGCCGTGAGCCGTGACACTGAACAGGCTGCATTTAATGTGCAGTTTCAGCCCTATGATAATAAAATCATTAACGTCAATTACTATTGGCTACGACATGACATTGGGCAAATTAACTTAGACACGGGCGAAATCGGTAGCTTGCATCAAGCCGATATTTCCGTTTTTTGGCCGCTCAATATTCATTGGCAGCTTCTTTCACGCTGGCATTACAATTTACAACAACGTCAAACCATTGAAGTCCTGGGTGGCGTAGAATACAGTGGCTGCTGTGTTGCAGTACAATTGATTGGTTCACGGTATCGCCAATCGAATAACTTTTTCTATCCTCAAGCTCATGCAACGGGTGTTTTTGCGCAGGTTGTCTTTAAAGGGCTTAGTGCTATTGGTTTAAATAACCCCGATGGCAAGTTAAAGCAAAAAATCCCAGGTTATATTCCGCTACGAGAACGACAAAATTGGATACAATCAGGAAGGGAAAAACTCTTTCCACCGAATGATATTTCCTTGTACTAGCACTTAACTTCCTATTCTTTTTAAGGGAAAATGCAGGGGTAAAAGGCGTACTCCATAAGCGGAATGCAATCTAACTAGCTATTATTTTAACAATAGGTTTATTATGCGCATATTAAAAGTTTTTATTGGCTGTATTGCTGTTGTGTCCGCCTGTGCTTATGCCAAGCCACAATCTATTGATGGGATTGCTGCCGTCGTGAATGATTCTGTCATCACGCGCAGTGAGCTCTACAATGAACTTGATATGGTGAAACGCCAGATCCAACAATCTGGCAATACTGCGCCAGAACTGACCGTTCTTGAGAAACAAGTCCTTGAACATTTGATTGTGAATTAGATCCAACTTCAACTTGCAAAAAAAACCGGGCTGCAAGTTGATGATAGCGCGCTAGACAGTGCCATTTCGAATATTGCCAAACAAAATGGTTTGTCCGTTACACAGTTACGCGAAGCCGTGAATGGGCAAGGAATGGATTATAACCACTATCGCGATAACGTTCGTCGCCAAATGACTGTCTCACAATTACAACAGCGTGATGTACTTGGCACTGTACAAGTATCTGAACAAGAAGTTAATCAGTTTCTCCAATCGCCCAATGGCTTCGGCAATATGATTAATGAATTTCGTATAGGGCACATTTTGCTTTCTTTGCCTGATTCTCCTACACCAGATGTCGTTGATGCCACCACTCAAAAAGCGAATGATATTGTTGCGAAATTACGCAAAGGTGAAGATTTTGCCACTATTGCGATGGCGGAGTCACAAGGTGAAGGCGCTTTACAAGGCGGCGATCTAGGTTGGCGCAAACTGGCTGAATTGCCCACGCTGTTTGAAAAAATTGTGCCTTCATTACAACCACATGAAATCCCTGACCCAATACGTAGTGGCAGTGGTTTACATATTATTAAATTATTAGAAAAGCGCAATGCACAACAAGTGATTGGCGCAATTGAAAAAACCCGTGTACGACATATCCTCATTAAAACAAATGCAGTGACTTCTGATCATGATGCGCTCGCTCGTTTAAATGATGTGCGTGCAAAACTGGCTAAAGGTGAATCTTTTGCTTCACTTGCAAAAGCGCATTCTCAAGATTTAGCCTCTGCTACCAACGGTGGCGACTTAGGTTGGGTCACCAGTGATGTATTGGTACCTGAATTTGCCAATGCCATGGAAAAGTTGGCACTCAATGAATTAAGTGAACCGGTTAAATCGCCTTTTGGCTGGCATCTTATTGAAGTACAAGAAAGACAAGCTCATGCAACCGACGATACCGCTTTACGCCAAAAAGCGCGTGAAATGCTGCAACAACGTAAATTTGAAGAGAAGCAGCAGGAGTGGGTGCGTCAGCTGCGTGATGAAGCTTATGTGAAAATTCATGCTGAAAGTGCCAATTCCTAGGCTCGCGCTCACCCCAGGTGAGCCAGCAGGGATTGGTCCAGATATTTGCCTTATGCTGGCGCAACTTCCATTGCCAGCAGAGGTTGTCGTGATTGCCTCCCCAGAATTGTTGCAGTCACGCGCCACAATGCTGGGGTTATCTATCGAATTAAGCGAATTTAACCCCGCCCTACCCGCCAAACCTAATGGCCAAGGCAAACTCAAGATTGTGCCAATCCCTTTAACGGGCACCGTTACCTGTGGTGAACTGAATGTCGCTAATAGCGCTTATGTACTGAACACACTTAAAAGTGCCGTCGCGTTATGTCTGAATAAGCAGACTGATGCAATGGTGACCGGCCCAGTACACAAAGCCATTATATGTGAAAGCGGTGTTCCTTTTTCTGGTCATACGGAATACTTACGAGATCTAACCGGCGTTAAAGAAGTGCTGATGACTTTTTACACGCCTGAATTTATCTTAAGCCTTGCAACCACGCATTGTCCGCTCAAGCAAGTGAGCGAACGACTGACGAAAGAACGACTTGATAATACGATTAGGTTGCTCGTGGAAGGACTCCAGCGGTTCTTTGGTAAAGATGAAGCATGTATTCACGTACTGGGGCTTAATCCTCATGCAGGTGAAGCTGGAACCATTGGCAAAGAAGAACAAGAACTCATCACCCCTTTCATTGCAGAATGGCAACAGAAGGGATATCAAATAAAAGGCCCTTTCAGCGCTGATACCGCATTCATCCCTAAAAACCGTCAAGGGATGGACGCGATGTTGGCAATGTATCACGACCAAGGACTAACACCTCTTAAATCGCTATTTTTTGGTGAGCTTGTAAATGTTACATTTGGTTTGCCCTTTTTGCGTACCTCTGTTGATCATGGCACGGCCTTAAGCCTTGCAGGCACAGGACTTGCCGAATCCTATAGTCTATTAAACGCAGTTAATCTCGCAGCCAAGGTAGTAAGCGCATGACAGAATCTCATCAACCCCGCAAACGTTTTGGTCAACATTTTTTAGTTGATAATCATATCATTGATAAAATCATTCGTGCGCTGGATCCTAAACCTTCAGATAACTTGGTTGAAATAGGTGCTGGCACCGGTGCGTTAACTGTCAAAGTACATGAAAAGATGAACCATTTTCATGTCGTTGAGATTGATAACGATCTCGTGGCCCGCTTAAAAAATACCTATACCGATGGCTCAGTTACTATCCACCATCACGATGCGCTAGATTTTGATTTTAGCTCGATCGCAAATAATCAACCGCTACGCGTCTTTGGTAATTTACCCTACAACATTTCAACACCCTTGTTATTTCACATTTTGTTATTTGCACCCTGTATCCAAGACATGGTTTTTATGTTGCAAAAAGAAGTGATCGTCAGAATGTGTGCTAAAGAGAATAGTGCGGATTATGGCCGTTTGAGCATTATGATCCAGTATGCTTGTGAAACGAAGATGCTATTTGATATTCCACCAACGGCCTTCGCACCACCTCCCAAAGTGATGTCCAGCCTTATTTATTTAAAGCCGTATGGAGAAAATCGTCCACATCCTAAGGCTAAGCATTATCCAACGTTTGCCAATATTGTGAACGTTGCTTTTCAACAACGACGCAAAACGTTAAAAAATGCACTAAAAACACTCATTCCTGCAGAAGTATTCGAGCAGGTAGGGATTGACCCCATTCGACGTCCTGAAACGCTGAGTATTAGTGAATATGTCATGCTAAGTAATGCAATTTCTAACTAGGGTTTTGGCCCATTAATGACTTCATTCGCAATTGCTCGCTCAGCTTCTGAGGCGTTGTTATTGTTAATGATAAGTCCTAACCAGTTTTTACTGATTTCTTCATTACCCTGTTCGCATTCCAGAACGGCCATGCGCTCTGCTGCAACAAAGTTACCCGCAACACCCAACGAGCGCATACCGACAATAATGCAATTTTTCAATTTATCTGGGTCTGTTGCTTCTGGGCGTTTTTGGCAATTTTGTATGTAGTCATCAACCTGTTTGGCAAAAACGGAAGAATCAGGTGAATGTGAGGGAAGTTTGGATAGAATTTCTTTACACCCTGCAACTGCATCGAAAGAAACCACGAGTAATATACTGATGAATAGCTGTTTCATGATAATACCTTTGCCAAACGTGAATGCTGCTATTAAGTATAATCCAGTGCACGATAAAATCGTTGAAACAAGCTGATTGAAAGTACAGGCATCATGGAGCCTTAAGGCGAAATTTTTACTTTTGTTCCTACATCAGCAAGCTGATAAATCTCATCAATTTCATGATTGGTAACGGCGATACAACCTAAGGTCCAATCTTTCATGGCATGCCATCGACCAATCCGATGAAATCGCTCGCTTACGCCATGGATCATAATATCGCTGCCAGGGTGCACACCTTTTTGATTGGCTCGCTGCCAATCATCCTTTGATGGATAAGATAATTTTAGTGACCGGTGAAATCGGCTTTGAGGATTCTTAAAGGTAATATCATAAGTACCCTCGGGCGTTTTCCCATCACCTTCTTCAACTTTTGTTCCTATTGGTGAGAATCCTAACGCAATACGGTAGGTCTTAGGTTTTTGATTATTGTAAAAAACCGTCATACGGCGCTGCTGCTTTTCGATGAGAATCAGGTCAATCTTTGTTTTCGAATTTGGGCGAGAATCATTTACTTTAGCGATAATCACTCCGCTAAATAAGCAACTGCAAATAATGAGCAGCGCTAGGAGTCTTCTTTTCATAAGCCATCCATTGCAAAAATACGCGAGTTAACGCCTTTGCGACCTTTTCCTTAAGATAAATTCTCGCTAGCTATTAGTCAATTTAAAATCATATAACCGTGAAAAAGCGATGGGGAAAAAGCCATTGCCGGTTACATTGGTTGCCGTACCAAAGGGGTCAAATAGCATATAGATTGCCGTAATTAACCCAATCATTTCGGGCGTGAAATGAAAGTATGCTTCTAATAATGGTGTGACAACAATGATTGCGCCGCCTGGAACTGCAGCGACTGCAAATTTAGCCAAAGCATAAATCAACCCAAATTCAAAGAATTCATAGAATGTAGGGAGAGAGTGACCAAATGCCAAAAGCGTCGTCAAAGATAAAATCGTAATACCAATAGCGCTCCCTAAGGTATGCGTATTGATGGTTGCAGGAATGACCATCTCAGCAATAGCAGGGTTAGGCAGATTTTTTTCGGTGCATAAAATTAAGATTGGCATAGAAGCCGCACTGGACAGTGTGCTAAAACCGGTAATGGTAGCAGGAAATACGTTTTTAATATAATCAAAAAATGTTTTGAAGGAACCCTTTGCAGCGCAGAAATATAACAACAACATATAAGAGAGTTGTGTACCCACAACAATAAAAAACACAGGTCCATAAGTACGTAGTGCTTTTGCTAATAATTGATCTTGCTCAAGTTTGAAGACAAAACCGAGAATGAATAGCGGCAGTAACGGTATAAAGACTTTCTTTAAAAAAGTATTTGCTAATCTATTAAGTGTTTTTGCTGTCTTATCTGCAATGCTAACTTTGCGAAACGAAAATATAATTCCCAAAATAAAACCTGCAATTAGTGCATATTGATTTGGGATGTAGTTTTTAAGCGGCAATATCCATAAAGGCGCCAGTAATGTTTGACCGTCTTGAGGCACATGCGCAGCAATGGCGAGTTTTGGTAAAGCAAAGGATCCGACTGTGAAACCTGTAAAAATGGCAGCGCAATTTGAAATAAAAATCATAGAAATTAAGGCGAGGATAAACTTAAATACACCTGATTTCAGATTCATGATCGCAGAATAAACAAAACTAAAAATAATGAACGGCAATATACACAAAAGAATTGCCTTCATGGATAAACTCAACGTGTACAAAAAGGCTTTCACTTGAACACTAACAAAGCTTCCTAGAAATAGCGGTAGTACTAAAATAGCAAACAACAAAATTGGCAAACCCATTTTTTTTAAGAATTGAAAAAGTAACTTTAGTGCTGGGGAGTGTTGTGTGCTGGCCGTCATATTGTTCTCTATGTGCCTTTTATCGAAACAATTTAGGCGACTATTATACGAGAATAGCTAAAGGGGATCTATAACCGCAATATTTAACTTAACCGATTGATTTTTAATTAGTTTTCAATGCTTGTGCGATTGCTCATTCACTCAAAAACCGCATTCATTTTATTTAAATTGGTTTGTTAACTATGCAAAGATTTTATATTGATTGACTCTCCAAAGTGGGTTTGGTAGCTTCATGAACATTCCGAAGTCTGTTGACAGTGAGCGATCATTCACATACATTGCTTGCATGTTACAAGGGGGGGGTCATGGCGACATTACGTGAAAATGCACAATATTTCAGACACATCGTACGTGAACGAATGAGCCAGATGCTCACTTCGATTAACGACTACCGCCGCATCTTTTTTGAACAGTCACTTATTTTGGCAGCCTATGTACTGGCCAAAATCGGACAAGGTTTTAGATTTGGCTATAAAGCCATGCACTCTGTGTTGTATCATAGCTACCTGATTGCAAAATGGCTCTTATTGAATTTACCCTTTGAGCTCCTGAGATTTACCTCTTTTGTATTTCGCCAAATTGGCGACTTTCTTTTTGATCTTTTCACCATTATCAAGCCTTGCATCAAGTGGCTTGCTAAACACAGCATAAATGCTCTCTCTAAACTCCTTGGGGTTTGCCTTGGCATCCTAATGGCATTGGGCGATCTTGCTGTTGAAGGGATAAAGTTTGTGTTAAGACATACCGTCGGTATCTTATTGCCTTCGCTATTTGCGCCTCCTGCTCAAAAGGCTTTAACTGAAAGTGTCATAAGTTATGATGCCAATAATTCGACTTGCACCGAACTAAGGCTGGGTAATGGTTTTACACCGCATTACCAAAAAACACTGTCTCCCCTCTCTCCCTCGCTATTTCCTGACGAATTGAGCGAAAAACGGGCTTCATTAACCCCCTAAATACTAGCATCACTTCTGGCTTGTGTTATCATGTCAAGCGCAAGCCAATTCCTCTATTTCAAGCAAGAGCAAAACATGATCTCATTAAACGAATTATCCCTTCATTACGGCGCCAAGCTTCTTTTTGACGACGTCAGTTTGTTACTCACTTCTGGCAAACGTTATGGC
>CAZCXZ010000033.1:10292-32247 GCA_964502705.1 Uncultured Candidatus Berkiella sp.
AAACGGCACTGGCAAAAGTAGCTTACTGCGCCTGATGATGGCACAAGAAACGCCTAGCTTGGGCGACATCCTTATGCCCAAAGGTGTAACCGTTGGTTGGGTTAAACAGGACCATTTTCGTTATGAAGACCAACGCGTTCTTGATGTGGTGATCCAAGGCAATAAAGCACTTTGGCAAGCCATGGAAGAAAAAGAAGTGTTGCTTAATGGTGAATGGACCGATGCTGCAGCACATAAATTAACGTATTTGGAAGAAACGATTGCGCATTATGATGGCTACATGGCTGAAAGTTTAGCGCACTCTTTACTGGAAGGTGTTGGGATCCCTCTTTCTCATCATGAGAAACCCTTACGCTTATTATCAGGTGGTTTTAAAATTCGTGTGTTACTTGCTCAAGCATTGTTTGAACAACCTGACATTTTGTTACTCGATGAGCCTACTAACCACTTAGACATCATGACCATTTTATGGTTAGAGCAATATTTAATTAATGAATATAAAGGTTTATTAGTATTTGTCTCGCATGATATTAAATTCTTAAACAGCGTCTCAACGCATATCCTCGATATCGATTATGGTGAAATTCGCGAATACCCAGGTAACTATGATAATTTCTTAATCAAAAAGAAAGAAATTATGGATCAAAAATTAAAAGAATCGAAAAATATTGAGGATAAAATTGCTAGCATGCAACGCTTTGTCGATCGTTTTAAAGCGAAAGCCTCCAAAGCACGCCAAGCGAATTCACGCATGAAAATGATCGACAAAATTGAAATACCCGATATCAAACAGACCTCACGCGTGAGCCCAGGCTTTGATTTTCAGTGCAAACGTCCCTCAGGTAAACAAGTGATTAGCGTTAACGGTATTTGCAAAACATTTGGCGACAGAACAGTTTTAGACAACATCAGCCTTAAAATTAACCGTCAAGAAAAAGTCGCGATCATTGGTCACAATGGTATCGGCAAATCGACATTACTGAAAATTATGCTGGGTTTATTGGAACCTGATGCAGGCGCAGTAGAATGGGGCTATGAGACGCAAACTGCTTATTTTGCGCAAGATCACCACGAAGCATTTAAAGAAGATATGTCAGTTTTAGATTGGTTAAGTCATGAATCTCCAACTGAAACCTCTGCTAAAATTCGACATATTCTAGGACAAGTCCTTTTTACCAAAGATGATGTTGATAAAAACGTCCTCAATATTAGCGGCGGTGAAGCCGCTAGACTATTGCTGGGTAATATCATGATCACAAGACCAAATGTTCTAATCATGGACGAACCTACCAACCACTTAGACGTAGAAAGCATTGAGGCTTTTTCCAAGGCATTGCAGAATTATCCTGGAACGCTGTTACTGGTTAGCCATGATAGGCATTTTGTGGCAAAAGTCGCAACGCGCGTGATTGCTGTCACAGAAGAAGGTATTAAAGATTTTCATGGTACTTATCAAGAATATCTTAAATATTATAAAGAAGATTACTTGAGCCGCGCATTTTTAAAAGGCGCAAAATAATCACCTAAATCTCAACTTCTTTGCTATGGATTGTTTGTCAATGCTCTCTACTCTATTCGTAGGGGGTGTTGGCAACTTAAGTGGACTCACTCCTAATCTTGCTCGCAACTTGTTAGTGTAACTAGGCAACAGTAAATGAGAACCCCGAGCATGTTTTTCTCGTATTACATTTTTGTGTTCTAATATTGATTTTGCTTTTGCAATGACATGTGCCACCCTTGCCAAATCCATTTGGCACTTATTTGTATGCGTAGTGTTTGTGTTTTTTGATAAAGAACCGAAATCTCCTAAATAAAACTTTAGGTCAGGATATTCCCCTTTATAAAAAATATTTTTCATAGCGATATCATTGTGAGATAAATCATGGTCATGCAAAAATGTGAGTGCTTTTGTTAAGGTCTTTTCTAAATTTTCAATACAAGCAGCACTAAAACGAATAGATCTTAGATTTTCTAAGGTTCCATCATAGCGTGGTAAGCTAAAGACTGCATTTTTAGTCCATAACTCTGGGTAAAAGACCGCGGCTCGTTCTTTGGCAACTCTCTTAGCATGTGCTTTTGAATGAGGCTCCATCAACAACGCGAGATCAGTGTCGATAGCGACAATTTTAGGTTTAACAAAAGGTTGATTTTCAAGTGAAAGGCCGTGTAAAAGTTCTATATTTATCGCCACATGCTTTCGCATGATGAGCAAGACACTATCTTCACCATCTTCCAGAACCACACTTTCGCTCCCCCCAGCCAAGATAGGTCTCACTCTTTGAGGTAAAGCATGCAAAGTACCTGCATTTGCAACAAGCTGCTGTTTAATGGTTTTCGCGCCCAACTTTGCCATTTAATTAACTCACAAAATTTAACAACGGCAATTGTATCAAATT
Organism: Uncultured Candidatus Berkiella sp.; assembly: GCA_964502705.1. GTDB lineage: Bacteria > Pseudomonadota > Gammaproteobacteria > Berkiellales > Berkiellaceae > Berkiella. The sequence goes on from CAZCXZ010000033.1 coordinate 12,689, forward strand.
TGTTAGTTAAGCGCAGGAAAATATCACTTTTACAGATCTAAGCGTGAATTATGCTTGAGTAAATCACGAATTTCCGTGAGCAAAGCAATGTCAGGCGGGGTAACGGCAACCGTTTCTTCTTTGCTTTTCAGCTGATTGAGCAGTTTGATGGCAACGAAAATACAAAACGCAATAATTGTAAAATCGATAATGGACTGTAAAAAAGCACCCCACTTAATAATCGTGTGGCCAATAACCGAGGTTTTACCTGAAATATCGATCCCACCCAGTATCAAGCCAATCAATGGCATGATCACGCCATCAACCAATGCAGCGACAATCTTACCGAAAGCACCACCAATGATAACGGCTATTGCCAAATCCATGACATTGCCACGCATGGCAAACTCTTTAAACTCTCTTATAAACCCCATGGCAAATCCCTTTTGGCAACAATGCTTAATCTTAAGAAATAGCGTAATGGTGCATAACAAGCAAGTTCTTGACTCAATCCTAGATATGTATTCTGATCCAGCCTCAAGATAACTGCGCACTTGCCGACACACCTTTGGAGAGGCTTTATGAAAAAGGGACTGACTATGAAAAAGGGACAACTCGGCGCCTATCTGCTCGCAACCCTCCTACTTGGCGGCTGTTGTAACCAAGGTGAATTTAATACCAGAGTTCATCGCGATGAAGGTGGTTACTACTACTACGGCTGTTGCCATTATGGCTATTATAACAACCCTGACTATGACAGAGGCGGCCCCTGTAATAAAGGTTGTTATAACATAGACTGTTCCTCTTCGATGTGGCGCTAGTCTATACTCTTCGCATTCGAGTTTTAGGTGTTGTTGCCTGCGCCCATCTCACAACAGTCATGTACCAGAGTACACTCCTGATTGTTCGAGGACTTGGCGCCTAACCTACGAGGTCCCCCTTGAGGGGAAAAATCGACTGCTGTGAGTATCGTCATTATCGACTGCTGTGAGTATCGTCATTATCGACTGCTGTGAGCGGTATTGTTTATAATCTCTTATCCCTATTCATCACGAGGATAAGAGATGAAAGACTTAACGCAATATGAAACACAAAGGGTGAGTGGCGGCATGGTTAGCTTTGGTGGCATTAGTGCAACCAAAATACGTATTCTCGTCACCGAGGATTCCGAATTCACCGTGCCCGGTCTACTTAACGGTCAACAAATCAACGCACGCTTTTATGCTAACAAGGTTGTTGATACAAATGGCCAATTGCTGACACAGGATTTAACCACGCCCTTCTCTCACAATGGTCATTTATATGAAGCACAAGCTATTCCTGGTGGGCATATCTACACGATTTATTTCAATCAAGGTTAACTAGCTTTCTTTGAGTACCAACGAAGGTATGCTAGCATGCCGGATTGTCAGATTTTGAGATAAATGCCATGACAACAACCGGCCCAACCGACTTCGTTATTGAGCAAGTTCAGCTTGCTGTTGTAGAGAATTTTGAGTCTGTGATCAATCAACAGCCTGGCGAAGTGGGCACCTGCAAAAAAATGGTGAGGCTAGATTGCCTAAGTCCAGCTTGGCAGGACTTAGCCGTGGTGTTTGCCAAAGAGCCTAGCGCATTCAGCAAAGGTATGGTCTTTAAAGAGCGTCAACTATTAACTCACCTCACACTACAGGCATATCCGATTGTCGAAGTTTTAGGGCCTGTTTTTAAAGTTCAAGCGGAAAAAGAGCGCTATGGCATGATTCAGCGCTATATTGCTGGCGTTTTTATTGAAGCAAAAACACCTGCTCCCTTAAAACTACTGCTGACAGCCGCGCTACTGAATTTACCCGCTCGCGCTCAAGAAGGCTGGTTAGTATTTCATCGAAAAGCGCTGATTGATCAGATTACAAGCGCACTCTCTCATCCTGAACGCTTTGCTGACTTTAAAGTAAATGCGATGCGTCTATCATTAGCGTTTCACTCACTTATTGAGACGCTTAAAAACAAACAAGAGAAAATTCACGATCTGCAAATGATTATTTCATCTGATGGCACGCTAACCGTGATCGATCCACTTGACGTCATTCTTACCGCGCAAGACAAATCGTGGCAAAGCTTAATCGAGGGTGATGAACTGGATGGGCTCAGCATTAAGCAATTTATCAAAGACACCGATCAATGGTTACAAAGTGCAGAGCAGTTCTGTAAAAATCTCAGCACGATAACGTCAACGATTGATGTTATCAGCCAATGCTCGCAAATGGATTCTATGCCTCTAGTATATCGCTCAACGGCCGATCACAAAGGTACCTCGCGAGTGAATCAACTACGCTCGCTCGCTGCAACCGGCTCTGCTTTACCCGCATCAACAAGTACCCCAAAAAGCAACGATTTTAAAACGATAATTTAAGATTATTGTGGTTGACCTAAGATCGATGCTTTTGACTTAGGCTCATCCGCTGCAGGCTTTTGTTGAGCTTGCTGATCAAATAAACGACGCGCCACAGTAGAATGGGCTTCGGTTAATTTAGTTGCTTCAAATTGAAAAGCTAATACCTTACTCGGTGAATTCAACAGATTTTCTTTCGTCGAATCACACGGCTCCTGCTGCTCTTCTGACAATACCGGGAACTCACTCGGAGCTGAACTCGATGCCAACGTGGATCTGCAGCTTGTACTTTGTATGCTTATCGTATTGTTGAATCTTGGGATACCGCAGGGCTGTTCTTGCATGCCATATCGTGGAGACCTAAGGGGCGATGTTCCAGTGCTTTTTCTTGGCGAAATCATTGATGAAGAACCCGTCGGCACACTTCCTAAACTCTTTATCAAAAGCATTTTTTGTAAAGAGGATTGCGACGGCCTAGGTGAAATCAGCACCGATGCCTGAAGTACCGTTAATATTTTTTGCTGAAAATCTTCATTTGAACCAATCGTCATGACTTCACGACAGAATGCAATGCACTGTTCCAACATACGCTTGCCATCGTATAGCAGTTTGACAAAGTCACTGTTACTTTGCACGGATTGATCTAATACACTTCGATATTCAAACATATTGCTACTATTTGGCATCGGCGTCATGGTAACGACATCAATTGGATCAATAATAAATACACCGTGGTTATTGATCAGTAATTGTAGATCTGCAATTAAACAACGGTTTTCGGCCAATTTCTCTTGTATACGGGTAAGATCTGTATGCAGGATTTCTGTTCGTTCTTTAACCTGAACCAAAGAAAAATCTTTGGTTGTCAATTTAGCAGAAATTTCTGCTTCAATCATATTTTTTCGCAATACCCAGCCTTCACCGGATGGAATAGCAATCCCTAATAAGATTGAAATCAATTTGCGAGTTGATGCTTCTTGATCTTTTACATCTATAAAGTGAGCATCACTGATCCAGCTCATCAAAATGGCATATTGATTATTGATTTCAAACGGCTCACCGTGGATATTGACGGTTTGCAAACCTATACTTCTCAAATGTTCTAGTAACTGTTTTTCTTTAGTAAGCAACTCTTTGCCATTGTTGAGTGCGGTTTGATTATCCTTTTCTCGAAAACAAGCTAATGCTAAGCTGCCACCAGGTAAGGAATAGACCTTTTTAAATGAACCATCAACGCAAGGGTAAGTTGCCAGTTCTGAAACGTGATCTTTTAGCAGTTGTTGAAGTGCCGCGTAATTATCAGATTTTGCTAATGACAGCGCAGTTTCGATTCCAGTTAACATCAATTTTCTCCGAAGAATGAAAACTTTGCCAAGTCCTTCGGCAGAACAGTATTGTTTGTCTCACTAAAAAAATAGCTAGGCATCATACCTTAATTTCATCCTAAAAAGTAGGATGCCACGATGACTGAGAAACCAATTGATGTAGCTATCCAACATACTTATTGACAAAGATCTTCAAAATCACTCGATGGATAGGTAGTTACTTTAGGGATTATTGCGCATAAAATAAGCGTTCAATTATGCAAAAGGCGAACAACGTGAAAAAGAAGAATCTCGAATACTACATTGAGCAAGGCTTGTTTAATAGCCGCTGGATTATGGCCCCTATGTATGTTGGTTTAGTAGGCGCATTAATCGTTTTATTCTTAAGCTTTATGCAAGAGCTCTTCCATTTCTTTATGAGCATACCGCATATCACTCAAACAGATGTCGTGTTGGGTGTTCTCTCGTTAATTGATCTTTCCCTAGCCGGTAACTTAATGTTAATTGTTATTTTCTCTGGCTATGAAAACTTTGTATCCAAAATTGATACTGATGATCATGAAGATCAACCTGACTGGAAAGGTTCTGTCGATTTTTCAACTTTGAAATTAAAGTTGATTGCTTCGATTGTTGCTATTTCAGGGATCCACTTGCTCAAAGTTTTTATGGATGTCGATAAAGTCTCGATTTCGCAAGTGCAATGGATGGTTATTATTCATCTTGTGTTTGTGGTCTCTGGCGTGTTATTAGCGCTAATGGATAGAATTGCTATTGGCACTAAATCAATAAAAGAACAACTAAAATAAGCTATTTTCTAGTTAATAACTCGCTTGCAACGCTTTCGATTTGCAAGCGAGTTAAGTTTTTACTCTCTTGCAAATTTAGCCATATACCGATGACAGTAAGGTTGTTTACCCGTTTTTTGATAATAATCTTGATGATAGGGTTCCGCCGACCAAAAGACATTCACCGGTTGTTGCGTGGTCGCAATGGCATAACCATTCTGTTGCAACTCGCCAATTAAGCTTCTCACCGTGTCTCGCTGAGATTCATTATAATAAAATGCCACACTTAAATATTGTGGGCCAATATCAGGGCCTTGCCCATTCGCTTGTGAGGGGTCATGAATTTCAAAAAACAGCATTGCAATTTGCTTATAACTAACCCGAGCAGGATCATAGATCACTCTAATCGCTTCAACGTGCCCCGTTGTGCCATGGCAAACTTCTTCGTAAGTGGGTTCATCCCATTCACCGCCACAATAACCCACTTGGGTTTTTAATACGCCAGGCAAGCGTTTGAAGTAGTATTCTACCCCCCAAAAACAACCACAGGCGAAAATAGCCTCTTCCGTGTCTTGAACTTCAAGATCAGAAACAAAATCCAACGCCAAAGAATTAACACAATGACGGATATTCTTTTGTGTTAAACGTTCGCCTGTAAAGACATGTCCTAAATGCGCCGTACAACGGTTGCAAACAATTTCGGTTCTTTTGCCATCCGCATCTTGTAAACGCTTAACCGCATTAGGGATCTCTTCATCAAAACTTGGCCAACCACAACCAGAATGAAATTTATGCTCCCCCCGAAACAATGCTAAACCACACAAACGACAAAGGTAAGTACCTTTTTCGTCAGAATCGTTATATTCACCTGTAAAAGGGTATTCTGTTCCTTTGTGCTTAACAACGGCTAATACCACTTTGGGCAAACTGGATTCCTTGTAGGGATTAATTCTTTTTGTATTGCTGTTTATCGACATTGTCTGCGATACCATCGTTGTCATCATCTTTATCTTTATAATTCGGGAGACCATCATTATCGTTATCACGCTGGCTAGGATGCATCCATTCACCAGGCGTTTTTGCAGGACCTGGATTATTCCAACGTTCACTGTCTTTATTGAACCGGGGTTGATAAGGCACAATCATGTCACGGGCAAATACCTGTTCTTGACATAGCGCGCATAGTATTAACACCTGCAGAACTTGTTTCATATTTACCTCCCGAATTGCTCACATATATCAGTAGGACAAAATAGATTGAAAAAAGTTCTGCAAGACATTCGATCTGATTGGTACAAGGTCAGCTTACAAGATAGTCCAGGCGCTAGAAGAAAAATATCCTAAACCTGCAGCATAAGGTGCCAAAACAAGTGATACACCAGCACCAACAAAAGGACTTGCAAATAATCCATAAGCAATTCCAAAAGTGAGGGCACCGGTAATAAGTGAGAATGCAGCGGCATCGCGCATGGCTTTGTCTTGAAGGTTTTTAAGCATGTTGGCATCAATACAACTTCCTGCACCAACGATACTCATCTCTAATTGAGTTAACTCTCGCATTATATACTCCTTTGCGTTATGAGCGACTCTTTTTTACGTGAACCCCCAAGAGCTGTCAAGAGGTACGGGCATATACCCACTCTATTCTAAATAGCTGTGATATCCTCAAAAGAAGAAGCAGTAAAAAATGGGGTAAAACGAATGCTATCAAACAACGCTGGCACTGGCATCGACCTTTCTTTACTGTGCAAAACCACGGGTTGGCGAAACAACTGTGGATTAAACTGTATCAGCCATTTAATTTACGACAAGTTACAAAGTAATGAGCTGCAGCACGCATTTACAGATCACCCCGCGTATATCGCACTCTTAGAAACCTTTCAATCCTATTATCAATTATCTGAACGGCCAAGCTGGAATGACATTCGTGAACTGCTCAGCCAATACCCACATGCGACTGATCATGAAGCCATCTTAGCTCCCGTGTTACGTCAACACTTAGGAAAAATATTATTAAAAAATAATGAAAATGTTTGGAACACCGAAGCTGCTGGTGCCATTTCAGAATACTTAACAACAGGTGAAATTCGCGATATCGCCGAACCCTTGATTCAACCTAATTTAGCCCCTTTTCTTGCAGAACATAAACGGCAGTTTGATCGCCGATTGCGTGCAGCCCAAAACAAAGCACCGACGGTAAAAGAAATTATTCTCGCTAGAAATCGACTAGCTCAGAACAAACCGCCCAAGGAGCCTTCAGAAGCCAATATTCAATCCTTTGTCGAATTCCATCGCCGAAACACTTTAGAAGATGAATTTCAAGCTGAGGCACGAGCATACTGGTTTAGCCAAGGTATGCGTCTATATGCTGATTATATTGCCGATCTCGATAATGCAGTGATGGTATCTGCAGATCAACTCTGTCTTTTAGGAAAAGAACTAGAGATTGGTGTCGAAGTGTATACCCCTGATTCCATTGAGAGAGCAAAAAATGACCCACAACTTGCTCGCGCAACACATGGGGCGCAAAACTTGCCTGAAATAGAACATCTATGGACACTGAAAGTGCATAACTCGGGCGTACATTGGGAATATGAAGAACCCTCAAGAGACCCCCAAAAGGTCGCTGCTCATAACTATTTTTATCCAACTGAATTCTATGCAGATGATCCTCGCTTAGGTGCGATGAAAACATACGGCAGCGATGAAGACAGTGTCGATGAAGAGTTGCTGCAAGCGATAGTGAATAGCCAATTAACTGCTGTTAAAGAAGCTAAAACTCATACAACGTTGACAAATAAACCTGATGTATTGAACGTGCCTATTACCCAACCTAAACCTATTGCTGTTACTCCCGCCCCAGAAAAAGTAACACCAACAAAGACCAATATAGAACCGTCAGCTCAAGCGGCATCTGCAGAAAAAAGTGAATTTCGACCGCTTGCTATATTGCGAAGTTTTGTCGCCAATATCCGTGCTCAACGTTTAGAGTATCGTTACCACAAATTGCATCATCAAGCCGATGATAGCATGGGTCGTCTAATCAAAAAATTAGATAATGCAGTCAAAAAAGGCACGCTCAACAACATTGAAAAGCAAGTGATCTTCGAGTTCTATTTCAATGCTCTAGAGGAAGAATTTAAAAAAGGACCTAATCAAACCTTAGATCTCAGAAAAATTGAATGTTTGGTAAAAGAAGTGAAAAGAAGTGACGCCATTGCTCTTAAGCATTTCATTCTTGAAGAAGGAAAGCCCGGCTTTGAATTGCGTGCCGATCGCAAACGCGCTCGAAGCGAACAAGAGGAGACTCGTCCCTTTAAGAAACCTAGACGTTAACTCGTGGGCTTTTGCTAGACACTGCATTCAATAGTACACTGTCGTTTTACATTACACAGTGGAATTTAAGCAAGATGAAAAACAAAGATTCAAGGATGAAAACGACTATTGCTTCAGCACTTACTCTCCTTTGTGCCATTTCTCCCAACTCCCAAGCGGCTGTAGAAACTGAAAAATGTTATGGTATAGTCAAAGCAGGACTCAATGACTGCCAAACTGCGCAAGCTGCTTGTGCAGGTTCATCAACCGTTGATAAGCAACCCGATGCATTTTTACTTCTGCCAAAGGGCACCTGCGAAAAAATTGTCGGTGCACAATTGCAATCACCCAATACCGATAAAAAAGCAAAATGATGAAGCATACATCCGTGATTAAATCATTGATTTTATTAACGAGTATTAGCCAACCGCTGTTTGCTGCGACTTATACTTTCGATCCCTTACATAGCTATGTTGGATGGCAATTAAGTCATTTTGGTTTTTCAAATCCTAGTGGCAAATGGTTTGCAAACGGAAAACTAAATTACGACCCTAAAAATTTGGCGGCCAGTGAAGTAAATGCCACGCTCAAACTGAGCGATATTGTAACGGGTATTCCTGATCTCGATAAACATCTAAAAGGGAAACTTTTTTTTAACGTTGAACAATTTCCAACAGCAACTTTTATCAGTAATAAAGTTGAAGTGAGTCATCAGAAAATTTCTAAAGTTCATGGTCTGCTCACGCTACATGGTGTCACCAAACCGGTGATACTAAATGTTAAATTAAACCAATTAGGTCCGAACCCTATCACCGATAAAGAAACGATTGGCTTTAGCGCTCATACCATCTTGAAGCGTTCTGATTTTGGCATGACCACGATGCTTCCTGGCATCAGTGATGAAGTCAACATTTCCATAGAAGTTGAAGCGAGCATTTAATGATATCCAGATTTTATTATGCCATTGTGCTATTATTTATTTTTAATTTTACAACATTAGCAAATATGAAAACGCCTAATTATCAAGATGATGTATGCCAACTTGCCACTCGTTATGAGAAGGCTTATTTTGCACAATTTCCTGAACTGGGAATGTATTGGGGTCGAACCGATGTTGCGCAAGATGCTTTTACAGATCATTCACTGCAAGCTTTAGCGCGATGGCACAAACAAGAAGATCTTTTCTTAAGTGCCTTAGAAGCAATACCGGTTGATCAATTACAGGGCCACGCACGAGACACTTATCTATTGCTTAAGCAATCACTTGAGAATCATAAGGCAACTCGCATTTGCAGAGATGAACTCTGGAATGTTAGCCCCTTGTGGGGCTGGCATAATATGCTCACGGCTGTTGCGGAAAAGCAACCGGTTGGCACACCACGTGATCGAGAGCTGGCTCTCAAGCGCTGGCGCAGCGTTAATAAGATTGTTGATGATGAAATCAGCAATTTACAACGCGGACTACAAGAAGGCTATACTGCTCCAAAACCCGCCGTTGAAAGGGTCTTAAATCAACTGGCTATTCTGCTTGAGACACCCGTTGAAAAATCGCCTTTTTTTGAATTTGCACAACGTGATGGCGATGCCGCATTTAAACAAGAAATGATGCATGTGATTAATAGCAGTATTCACCCAGCCATCAAACGCTATGCCGACTTTCTTGAAAGGGAATATTTACCGAAAGCACGAACCAGCATCGCCGTTTCTGCACTCCCTGGCAAAGCTGCGTGCTATCAAGCAAAAATAAAAGCCGAAACCACACTCAATATTTCACCTCAAGAGATTTACGATTTTGGCATTCAACATATGCGCCAGCTCACAAAAGAAGTCGCCGAGATCGGTCAACGTGAGTTTGGTGTAAACGATATGGCAACGGTTTTTCGCTTAGCCAAGCAAAACCCTGCCAACACATTTGAATCCGAATCAGATATTTTGGTTTATAATGAAGCCGCCTTGCAGCGCGCTTATGAAAAAGCCAGCGATTGGTTTGATCTGGTACCCAAAGCTAAAGCAACTCTGAAGCCTTATCCTCTGCACCGTGCAAAAACAGGGGCTGCTGGCGAATATCACCCACCTAGTGATGATGGAATACATCCCGGGATTTTTTATATCAACACCTACGAGCCCGAGAAAAAAACCCGCATCGATCAAGAAGCAACACTGTTTCATGAGTTGATCCCTGGCCATCATTTTCAAGTCGCATTAGCAATTGAAGATAAATCGCATCATAGTTTGAATAAGTATTTGTGGAATGCGGGATATGGAGAAGGTTGGGCGCTTTATACTGAACGTCTTGCAGATGAAATGGGCTTATACAGTGATGACATTTCACGTTTAGGCATGCTTTCAAATGAGGCTTTGCGTACTGCACGTTTAGTGGTTGATCCTGGCATTCACGTGATGAATTGGACTCGCCAGCAAGCGATTGACTACTTAAAGCAGCATACGGCGTTAGAAGATCATATTATCGAAGCTGAAGTAGACCGCTATATCATGTTACCGGGTCAAGCGACATCTTATATGTTAGGTAAACGCGAAATTGAGTCGTTGCGTACGTTGGCAAAAAGCCAATTACAAGATCAATTCGATATCCGTGAATATCACAACCAAGTGTTAAAGCAAGGCGCAGTCACATTACCGATGTTACGTGCGCAAGTTGAAGCTTGGCTTGAAAATAAAAAGGCGAGTGCCTAGAAGAACCCGGCTCCGCTCTTTTAGCTACGCCGGGCAAGCAACGTATAAAACGAATTTAGGAAGGCTTAATGGATGGGGATGCAGATGAGTTTACCCCCTACTCCCCCTTGATAACCGCAAGAACCGTTGATGGAGTCTCCAGCGCCATTCACAAAGGAACAAACATCCCCTGACTCTTTGTCTGCACACGTTTCTTGCGCTTGTTGTCGAATATCATAAGCGGCTTCACCTTGTGGCTGCTGCGTTTGAGCTTTAGCAATGGCAATCCAGCATCCTGCTATTAGCAATATGAATCCGACGCTACCGATTATTCCTTTTCTCATGATGACCTCAATGACTGTTTTCCCAACCTTATTTCATAGCACACCAATTAACAGTTAGTCGATTATCTTCTATGTTTTAACGTTTCATTTATGCCATTCATCGGCTTTTTCTTCCATATCAGGGTAACTCCCGTAGAATGCAACGCACCATAGTTACTTAACTCAGGATACTAATATGTCATTAGGTTTTTTTGAAACTATCAAAAATTCAGTCGTCGCCTATGCTGCCACCACAGATTACGCTAAATCGAATTATATTCGTCCCAAATTAGAAGATGTTCTAAAGATCACTGAGGTTGAGTTGGCAAAAGCCAAAGTAAAACTGACAAAAATTGAGAGCCTTAAAGCGGTGCCCGCCTTAGAAGCGACTTTGAATGATCTGACCAAGGCGGCTGAAGCGGTTTTAGAGGATGCGCGTGCTGACGCAACCTTAGTGACGCTAACCAATATCATCGGTAATCATGTGGGTGATTATGACAGCATTGATGCATTCAAAGCGGCTGTACCCGAAATGAAATCGATTAAAGCCATGATGAATTTTGGCAAAAGCTTAATTGATTTAAACAATTATGAGAAATTATCGACGTTGCTAACCGAACTGCAAGCTTTTTCTAGCCTAGAGCGACCCCGGCAAACAACCCTGTTAAGAGACTTGGAAGCTAAAACCCTGGTAACTGCGATTGCCGTTGAAAATGGTAAATTAAATATCAATCAAATTCATCAAGACGTCAAAAAAATGGTTGCCGAGGTGTGCAAAGAGTTAAAATTATCAGATGAGGAAAGCAAAGCACTTAACAAGCTGTTTGATGCACTGACTGATAAACATTTGTTGAAACTCAATACTATACGCCATGCATTAATTGAACAACTTCCCGCCTTTTTGGCATCAGAAAAAGTGCGTGTGTGCAAACTACACCCTGAACTCGTTGTTGTTGAGGAAAAGAAATCTGTTAGCATCTTAGATCGATTTAATAAGCGCAAAGCCCAAGATGCCAAAACGGCCCCCAGAGGAAAACAGGCACCTAAAACAGAAGTGGTAGCACCTGATTTAAAAACGGAAGAAGCAGAAGTCAAAGAAAAGCCTCGAGGAAAATGTGCACCTAAAAAAGCAAAATTAAACGACCACAAATAATCCTTTCCTACTCGTTATTCCTATGCGTGCCTATACCCTCTTTAGGCACGCACAGGCTTTAAAAAGCTATACTCCTTTGTGTTCGAACTGCTTTCGTTTATAAGGGTATTATCATGAAAAAAATAATCACTGCTTGCATAACCAGCCTCGCTTTAGGATTTTCACCTCTTTTGCTTGCTGCACCCGCTGCTGACACTGATGCTGAGCCTGGCGTCTCCGCTATAGAGCAAGATGGCGCTATGAAAGAGGTGCGCGCAAAACTTAAAAATATGTCACCAGAACAACGTAAAGCTATGATGACTGACGCCAAAAAGAAATGGGATAGTTTGTCTGAGGCTGATAAGCAAGCATTTCGAGCAAAGGCTAAGGATCGCGCTGAGAGAATCAAAGCACGCATGGAAAAACGACATCAAGAAATGATGGAAAATAATGGCGAAAAAATCTATGTTCGCCTCTTTGCTATTGAACAAATAAAGTAATTCCTCGAATTCGTGCATCTACAATCTAAGCAGCGATGAGATCATCGCTGCTTTCCCCCCTCTTATCTTGTACTGCTTGTAAGATATTTTCCTAGCATATTAGTATGCTAAAAGCTCATAGCTCTGGTGGTACACAATGCTTAATGCTCCAATCAATGCCCTTTTTTCTTTGGTCTCAAATTCTGCGCAAGGATTGTACTATTATTCTGTTACCAGCCCCCATACACAAAAGCTGATTAACGCCATTCAGAAAAACGATATTGCCACGCTACGCGCCGAGCTCAATAATAGCCCAGATTATCAAGCCGTCGGTTTTCCAAGAAGCTTGTTACATGAAGCCATCCAATCACAGAATGTGGATGCTGTTACTGAAATTCTCTCTCACCATATTGAAACCAATGAGATCTGCGAAGGTTTAACACCACTGGGACGCGCAATACAATTAGGCAATCAGCCTATCGCTGAGATATTGATCAAACATCATGCTGAACTTACAGGCGTACAGATACAAAATTTGCCACGTGTATTGCAGGTTGCGGTCAAAGATAAAAAGCTTGCACAACGAGATGCTGAGAAAATCGCTTTCCGCCTGCAACATGGCTATTGCTCTTTTGATAATGTCGCTTCCTATCTTGAGCCTATCAATAAACTACTGACTTTTGAAGGCAATATCCATGAAGGGTATCAACAGCACTTTCAACACGCAAAGGATGCCGTATCTTATTTAAAAAGCCGAGAACGTTACGCCTATCACCCAACTGTTCGCTATGAAGTTGGCACTGTTAACGTGCGTGCTCCACAATTGATTATTCGCTATGCATCGAAGTACAACACGCCAAAATTAGAATATGATCTTGCACGAGCCGCGCTGAATTCACCTGAGTGGCACCAACTTCGCTCTATGATTGAGAATCAGAAACGGCTTGCTAGAGAACAAGAAGTTTTGCCGATGGATGACTTCGCCAAAATGTGCAAACAAACGTTTGCCGATAACCAAGTGAATGTCGAGATTAAAATTGAACCGCAATATGAAAATTTTTATGGCACGCAGGTTCAGTTGTTGTACCCTAACTTTGAGATTGCACAAGCTGAGAAACTGAAAGCACTGCAAACGGGTTTGGCTCCTTTTATGTCACAAGGCGCTCCTCTTGTCGAGATTTTACGTAACAATCAGCCACAGCAAGTCATCCCGTGTCTTCGCAATGAATTAACCGAGCAAACAGAGCCCGCACTACATATGGCTTGTCGGTTGAAGTCATCTGACATGGTTAGATTATTGTTGCGCTCCAGAGCGAATGTAAACCAATTATATAAAGGTTTTTCAGCGTTACAGCTTGCATTAGCACAAAATGATGAAGAATTGGCTATATTACTGGTTGAAAACGGCGCTAACCCTGATGTGAGCGTTGAAGGCAAAACCGCGCTGAGTATTGCAGCCATTCGCAATTGGCCAAGACTCGCGCAAGCACTTATTTTAAAGCGCGCAAATCCTTCGGTAGACTGCCAAGGCGAATTGGCATTTGATGCAGCAGTTCGTTTACAAAATATAGACGTTTTACAAGTATTTCATAGTATGGAATCTATGCTTGCCTCAAACCGCTTCCAAGGGTACAGCAAACTCAACGGCTGCTTTCCAGCAACGAGTGCTTTTAGCTGGCATGACGCCATTGCACAAGCAGATGCCTCCTTTATGCAAATACTGGAGCGATTAAAAATTGATTGCAACCAAATTGACAGCCGCCATGGCACACCGTTGCATCAAGCTATCAAGCTGGGAGATCCGCGTTTAATCGATCGTTTACTATCGAATGGCGCCAACCCTGCCATTGCGTTCCAAAATAAAAGTGCTTTCGAATATGCTGTTCATCTTTCAACGTTGGCAACAACACGGCCTAATCGTTATAGTCAGATAGTCGAAATGATGATTTTGCGTGGTATACACAAGAAACTACATTTGAGTTCGCTTAGGTTAATCAATTATTGCATTCAACAACAACTATGGAATGGAGCAAGCCATTTACTGAGTAACGGAAGGCCCGCATCAAGAGAATGGAGCACTTTCTCATACTTCACGCATCCGCCTCTAGTGAATGCCGTTAATCAGCAAGCCGAACCTGCGATTTATGATTTATTGGTAGGGGATGAACAACAAAAGACTGCCGCATGGTGTGTGTATAATCGAGTGACGCCACCACTTAATAAAGCCGTACAACTGCAGAATATGAGATTGATTGCATCGCTGATGCGCAATGCCGGTGACGAGTTAGAGAGCGTTATCGATAAACCCTTATTACATGAAGCCATTTGGGGCGAAGGTTATCGTCGACCTAATCATGGACTGATACGTTATTTGATTGAGAATGGTAGTGATGTCAATGAGCTATACCAGGATCTCACTCCGTTACAAGCAGCCATTGCGCGCTGCGAATATGATACTGCCAAAGAATTATTAACCTATCCCAAAGTGGAAATTAATCGCCAAAACACCCAAGGCGACACGGCGCTTCATATCGCTCTACGCAAAACCTATGTTGTTAACCATATAGATTCAATTCGTGATTTAATTACTGACGGAGCCGATTTGTTCTTGCATAATCAACGTGGTGAATGTCCTTTTGATATCATCATGATTAATCCTGAATTACGAAAGAAAATGATGGAGATTTATGGTGATGCATTTATTAACGACAATGTGGTTAAAAGAAATTGCTTAGCTGTGCTTCTAAGTCATCCAGATATACACACAAGATTGATTAATGATGCCAACATTGGCGAAGGCGGATACAATTGGCTAAAAGAACAAAGTGCAAAAGGCACTAAAGAAGCTGAAGCCTGTTTAGCACAATTAATGGCACATGATGCATTTTATTCAGACTTTATTAAAGAGCGATTTGAGGCGCCTTATCATCAATATTTGCTGGACAATCAAACTGCTTTAATTGCTTATTGTAATGTGCTCTGTACACCAGAGCCCAAGCCGGTAGTCAATAACTACAAAAATAGCCAACGTTACAAAATGCTGCACGAAGCAAGGGAAGAAAGAATTAAACAATACCGTTACAATCCCTATTAAGGCGCTGTTTTTTTCAAATACCATTCGATTAGCTGTAGCAAAGGCTTGGTTAATAAGAAGGTAAACAATTTCCACAGCAAAAAGGTAGAATAGAAAATCACCATCCATGCTGATGCAATACATAGCAGCAAGAGCGTGATCAATTTATACCGCCAATGCTGTTTTAAAAAACGCTCCCAAAGCAATTTTAAAACGACCATACCACGACTAGCTGGGTTGTTGATTGGATTGTTGGGAGGGTTATCTATCATGCTGTGGGCTGTGTCATTTCTGTTTCGGATGCAATGGCTGCAAATTTTTTAACTTTAACTTTAGAAAACATTTTTCTTAAAATTTTGAACTCATCGGTTTTTGACTGGAATTTTTGGTTATTATCGATGTTGATAGTAAAGCATTGATCAACGAGCACCTTCTGATATACCCATTTTTTGATATAGTAATTGCCATTTTCATATGACAACAAAATTTCCTGCAGCAATTTAGAGCCATCGTTAATGACGTCTTCGTCAAATTCAATACCCATATTATCAATGCTGACCCGCAAATATTTAGGATAACCCACTTCAATATGCAAAGTTGCCGCACTGCTAAGCTTGGGTGTAATTTTGACAAAGTAACTTTCTTTGTTCCCAAACGTTTCAGCAGCATCGACAATATCATTTTGATGATTAGCAACCCATTCTCGAATAGCATTAATCATGTTAACTTCTGTGGAATTATTTTCAGATTCAATGCTGACTGACATCAGAGATCTTATCAGACCAAAGGGTAATGCTAATAATTTGAATAACACTAATATCACTACATAGGTGCAAGCAATGCCGTAATCAAGCATCGTTAAAAAGAGATATAGTCGCTCAATACTTCCTTTTTTCATTACTTGCCCTATTCAAATTATCGAATATTTTTGGCAGCTGATTCTTGGATAATAATCACTTGAGGTTGACCATCTGTGCCAAGATAGGCACCAATTGCCATACCCAGTATTGAACCCGGTATTGCAGGCCAAATACCTGCGAAAAAGCCGGCTACCCCACCAACCCAAAATCCAACTGTCCCATAGCAAAGAACACCAAGAACACTTCCTCCAGAGACTGCTTCAACTTCTTGAGAATTAAGCTCTTTCATCACTATACTGCCTTCATTAATAAAAAGAGCTAGATTCTTTCAGAGTTACTCTCTGTTGTCAAACCAACACGCTCGCCTTATCAGACGACTATGCTTTTTGTTGTAAAGAACGCCCCATAATCGCTGCCATAATATAAGCCCAACCACCAAAAATTAAATCTATTCCTACAAAAATTCCAATAATAAACAAACTAGATTGTGGCCAACCCATGCTAATCATGATGCCAAGCACTAAAGACATTACACCACTAAAAAATAACCATCCCCATTGTGGCAATTTCATTGTCACTGCATAGATTACGCGAGATATTCCAACCAAAATAAATAATGCTGACATAAATAAGGTTAACGTTGCCGCCCCCACCAATGGATTAACAACTAACATTGCACCAAATGCAAAATAGAGCAGGCCCATAAACAAATTCATGTAAAAGGGTTTGCCTTTGCCGCGCCAAAAATGAAAGCTATCAATGATAATGATCACACCACCGCAAGCAAAGAGTGCACCTAATAAAATCACTGAAATGAGGGTTGTCATCGCAACAGCACCGATTGCAACAAATCCTAAACACAATAGTAAAATGCCCCAAGCAAGGAACCAACTCCAGTTTTTACTAAAACTCGTTTTATCAAAGTTTTTTAGCATCAGATCCATGCTCATTTTGTGCCCTTATTTTGAATAAAAAATCGATTAATGCCTGATTACAATGTGCCGCTTGATCAATCAACGTTAAATGGCCTGAATCTGCTATCACTACTAGATAACTCTGTTTTATAAGTCGAATATAAAATTGCTTATAAGCGACCGGCGTATAATCTCTATCGCCTGAGATAATTAATGTAGGGCACATTATTTCAGGTAGGCGTGGCATCACATTCCACTGATGAAACGCTTTTAATGAATTACGATAAGCTTGTGGATCATTTTCACACCAACGTTCAATAAACACTTTGCGTAATGATTCTTGCTCAGGTTTGGGGAATAGCGTTTTTGCCAAGCTGGCACTTAACTTTGACATGCCAAACCATTTCACACTTAATGAGCGCATAAAAAAGGTAAATTTATTTCGGAATGCAGGGACACCTACCTGTGGTGCACTGTTAATGATACTGAGCGATTTAACACGTTGCGGATGATCCAGCGTCAATTGAAAGGCAATCATGCCACCCATGGAATGCCCTACCACGTGGACTGCATGTAACTGCAGTGCAACTAGCATGGCAGCAACGTCTTCTGCAAACATGGGAATATCATAAGGTATATTCGGTTTATCGCTTTTACCATGCCCGCGCAAATCAACCAGGAGTATTTTGTAATCGCGTGACAACGCATCCAATTGGTTTTCCCAATCGCGACTACTGGAACCCAATCCATGGAGCAACAGCACTATCTCTCGCTCGCTTTGCCAGTCACCGACTTGTTCGTAGTAAAGCTGTATATTTTGAATAGCCAAAAATGGCATGTCGTTTGCCCGCGGTTGCTTTGCCCTGACTTAAGCTTGGGATCGATGTGTCTGTTAAGCAAGCGTCTCCAGTTAACATTATGAGCTAAGTTGCAAAACCCATGCTCAAATCGTATGCTGAGGGAGCTTTTTTACAACAGGAATGTGTCGTGTCGAAGCAGAGCAACTTGATAAGAGCCAACTCAATTGAAGTGACTGTGTCTACTCAATTTTTGCACCCCCACTCCTCTCCTTCTCAAAACCGTTTTGCTTTCGGTTACACCATTACAATCAGCAATCATGGTAAAATATCAGCCAGGCTACTAACAAGGCACTGGGTAATTACCGATGCCAACGGAGTTGCTGAAGAGGTTCACGGGGAAGGTGTCGTTGGTGAGCAACCCTTAATTCAGCCTGGCCGCAGTTTTCAATATTCAAGTGGCGCCATCCTGACAACGCCCGTCGGTAGCATGCACGGCACCTATACCATGGTTAACCCAAACGGCAACTACTTCGATGCCGTGATCCCGCCTTTCCGATTAGCTATGCCGCTATTGGTGCATTAATGTCTACTTATGCTATCGGTGATGTACAGGGCTGTTTGGCCTCATTAAAACAACTATTAGAACAAATCCATTATGATCCCAACCAAGACACGCTATGGTTTACGGGTGACCTTATTAACCGAGGTCCAGACTCACTAGGCACGCTAAGGTTCATCCAGTCTTTGCCTTCAAGCACCATCTGTGTTTTGGGAAATCATGATTTAGCTTTGTTAGCGGCCAGTTGCGGCGCAATAGAACTTTCGGCCAACGATACCTATCAAGATATTTTAAACGCGCCCGATCGGTCGTCTTTAGTTGATTGGCTGAAGAATCGCCCGCTATTTCATCATGACGCATCACGCCAATTTTCCCTTGCACATGCTGGCATTTACCCTTTGTGGGATCTGTCTCAAGCGCAGCGTCTTTCGAAGGAAGTTGAATTACTGCTGAGGGGCCCTCAGTATAATCAAGCCATGCATGCTTTGTTTGGCGATCTGCCAAACTATTGGGACGATACACTTAAAGGCTGGGATCGATTTCGTTTTATTGTAAACGCTTTCACCCGAATGCGATTTTGTAATGACAAGGGTGTTTTAGAACTCGGCAGTAAAGGGAGCACCCACCAGCATTTGATGCCGTGGTTTACGGTGCCAAACCGCAAAACTCAACACGACAAGGTGATCATTGGTCACTGGGCGGCATTGCAAGGCAAAACGAATACACCGAATGTGTATGCATTAGATACTGGCTGCGTTTGGGGTAATGCCCTCACCGCAATCTGCCTGGAAACCGAGCAGCGCTTTCAAGTGAGTTGCCAACCGAAAGCCACTTTTTAAGAGTTAAAAAAATTACTCAATTTAAGGGCAAATACAGTGTTGGATACCCCAAGTATTCCTATCTCTTAAAAACCAAGGTAAAGTACGCCCAGCGTAAAGAAACAATGAATCAGACTAACCATCAAGTTAAGG
>CAZCXZ010000034.1:0-31294 GCA_964502705.1 Uncultured Candidatus Berkiella sp.
GTAAACAGCTTGGCTTTAGCCAGGAAGATATAGCACGCGAGCTAAGCGTTAGCTTTGCAACAATCAATCGTTGGGAGAATGGTAAGACAATGCCGTTTAAGATGGCACGTAACCAATTTGATATGTTTTGCACCAAGATGATTGAGCAAGGGAAATTGATACTGCCCAGAGGTGAAGAATGAAAAAGAACAAAGATAAAAATAATCATTGGCATTTAGTTTAGTGAAAGAGCATGTATATGACACATAAAGACAATCTAGCTGTTTTGTTCAACCCACCATTCTATGATGCTGTTGAGAAACTAGAAAATTTGATGACGCAAAGCAATCGAACATTTTTGATTGGTGCTGGCTGTAGTAGATGTGCAGGTTTGCCACTTATGGAAGAACTTACACGAAAAACACTTGCAAGCCCTGAATTGGATCAACAATCTAAAGATATATTAGAAGGAATGAAAACATTATTTTCAGGCGCAACTGATGTAAATATTGAGGATTATTTAAGCGAGCTTATTGACAGGTTATCAATTGTGGAACGTCGCGCTGAACGAGGTGCAATAAATAGCCAGATTGAGATAAATAGCAAAATGTATAGCCCAGAGCAATTACGTAGCTCGATTGAAAAAATTAAATTTATTATTGCAACAACAATCAATACAAATGTTGATATCTCATTTCATAGAAACTTTACTAAAGCAGTACATAGACCTATACGTGATGGTAGGGTAGAAATTGGTCAGACAGTAGATTATATAATCCTTAATTACGATACTTTGATTGAAGATGCTTTGGCACTCGAGAAGATAGCTTATTCTGATGGTCTTGAAGGTGGCGCTACAGCTTGGTGGAGTCCAATTCAGTTTCAACGAAAAGATATATCAGCAAGAGTGTTAAAACTACATGGTTCGATTAATTGGTGTGAATTTCCAGGTGATCCATTGCCAAGGCGAATTGGAAACAGCGTCAAGCTTCAAGCAGCAGATGATAGACAAATATTAATATGGCCAGCATCCACCAAGTATAGAGAAACACAACTAGATCCTTATGCTCAATTATCTGATTTAGTGCGAAAGATACTACGACCTGATGTTGGCTCACAAAGAGTGTTGGTTATCTGTGGTTATCGTTTTGGGGATTCGCACATTAATATTGAAATTAATCGTTCCCTAAAAGAATCAGAAGGGCGTCTAACAATTGTCGCGTTCACTTCCGATGAACAACCAAAGGGACAACTGAAGCTATGGCACGATGATCAAAATGTAAATGAACAAATTTTAATATTTGCCAATCGTGGTTTCTTTCATGGGAAAGATGTGGTGTTGTCCGACGTCGATCTTCCTTGGTGGAAGTTTGAAAATGTAATTCGAATTCTTGGAGGTGAGCGATGAATAATACGAATTACAAGCCTAATGAACCAATTGAAAATTTAGCTATTGGTAAAATTATTGAGGTTGATGGTTCTCATATCATCGCGGAATTAGATCCTAAAATCACAGAACTTTCAAGAATATATGCTGGTGAGTCCTATCCTATAGGTCAGTTTGGTTCAATTCTTAAAATACACTTTGGTCGTCGTATTATTTACGCCTTAGTCGGGCGTTTAAGAATGAAGTCTGAATACCAGGCTGAGAGAGGAATTGTCCCAACCTCTTCTTCTGATGAAAGGATTGTTGAAGCAGATCTTCTTGGTGAAGGTGAATGGATATTAGATACCTCTTCAGGTAAGGAAAAATGGAAATTATTTTTTGATCGTGGCGTTTCAACATACCCTCTTCCTCAGCAAACAATTTATTTAACGCCTAAAAGTGAACTGCAATTTATTTATGGCAAGCGAAAAGGAAATGTTGTTGAGATTGGTCAGCATGTCGGGGCAGGGAGCACACCATGCTTTGCTGACCTTAATGAATTGTTAGGTAAGCATACTGCAGTTCTTGGCTCAACAGGCTCGGGTAAATCTGCAACAGTCGCAGCAATAATACACAGCATACTTGAGAGAGGGGCTACCTTAGAATATGAAAAATGGAATCCGCGAATTATTATTCTTGATCCTCACGGCGAATATGGAAACGCATTCTCACAACACAAAAAACTTTCTACTGATGAAGGTACTTTGAGTTTGCCTTATTGGCTTTTAAATTTTCAAGAGACAGTTTCGCTACTAATTGGCAAAACAGAATTTGTAGCTACTTCTCAGTCAAATATTGTAAAAAGCGCACTAATTGAGGCTAGAAAAGCTGGGGCTCAAAAAATAGGATTAGATAGCTCTTCAATAACAATTGATTCGCCAGTGCCATATAAGCTCAGTATGTTAAGACAGCTTATTGAGACAGATAGAGTAAAGTTTTCGGCTAGTAAACAAGATTCACATAATTCAATTTTACAAAAATTAGAAGTGCTTATTACAGATGCACGTCTAAATTTTATGATGACCGAATGGGATGAAAAAGATTCATTATTTGAAATAATTAATGAGCTAATTGGAAGTGGTTCTCAACCGCGTATTGTTGATTTATCTGGAGTGCCGAATGAAGTTGCAGGCATTTCCAGCTCTGTCATTGCAAGGACTTTATTTAATCTCAAGGTTTGGCAAACATCAAGCGAAAGAGATGCAGATCCAGTGTTATTAGTTTGTGAGGAAGCGCATAGATATGTACCAAATATTGGAGAAGCACAATATGATGCAGCACAGGAAGCAATAAGGCGCATTGCCAAAGAAGGTCGAAAATACGGTGTTGGGTTACTTTTAGTTTCGCAGAGGCCAAGTGAAATTGAAGCAACCGTACTTTCCCAATGCAATAGTTGGATCGTGCTCCGCATAACTAATGATATTGATAGAAGATATGTTCGTTCCATTCTACCTGACTCAATGGCTGGATTTACGAAAATGCTTTCAGGTTTACGAAAGAGAGAAGCTATTTTTGTTGGTGAAGCAGCTATGTTGCCTTCCCGAATACTTATTCGTAACTTAAAAGATGAACAGCTCCCTCGATCAAATGATATTGATTTTGATAAAGGCTGGCAGAATGAAGCTATGCCAAAAACGCAAATTGAAGAAGTTATTAAGCGTTGGAGGTATCAAAGAAAATGAGTCAAGATCTTCTTTTAAAACAAATTCTTCTTGGAGAAGACAGCACGCGTCAATTCAAATCTGACATAACTAATGCTGATTCTTTAGCCTCTGAAATGGCAGCTTTTGCAAACTGTGAAGGTGGGCAAATATTTATTGGTGTCGCTGATGATGGTTCAATGCCAGGATTAACTCGTAAAGATGTTGCACGGATTAATCAATTGATTAGTAACGCTGCTAGTCATTTGGTAAGAAGTCCTATTGCTGTGCAGACGGAAAATATCTTACTTGAAAATGGCAATCTTATTATTGTAGTAACAGTGCCTAAAGGTATCGATAAACCCTATTTTGATAAAAACGGCGTTATTTGGCTGAAGTGCGGTGCTGATAAACGAAGAGTAAATTCGAAAGAAGAATTGCGTCGTTTATTTCAAAACAACGATCAATTTCATGCTGATGAGATCCCAGTGAAAGTAGGCGTTGAGGCAATTGATAAATTGCGATTCAGAGATTTTTTGAGAGACGTTTATAAACAAGATTATCCGACGTCTCCCGCGGATGAATTAAAACTATTACAGAACATGAACCTTGCTGCTGATAATGGTAAGTTAAATTTGGCAGGTTTGTTATTATTTGGTGAACGTCCTGAACGCATCAAACCACAGTTTTGTATAAAGGCTGTGCGTTACCCAGGGAATGATATTCATGTTAGTGAATATCTTGATACTGAAGACTTTGAAGGCCCTTTGCCAAAATTGTTTGAAGGTGCAATGGCTTTTGTATTGAGAAATTTGCATAAAGTCCAAGCAGGGCAAGGCGTTAATTCACCAGGCATACCTGAAATACCACCGACCGTTTTTGAAGAACTATTAGTAAATGCGCTGATTCATCGTGATTACTTGGTGAGTGCACCGATACGTCTTTTTATTTTTGATAATCGTATTGAAATTATCAGCCCAGGTCATCTTCCAAATAACTTAACGGTTGAAAAGATCCGAGCTGGTAACTCCAATATCCGTAATCCTATATTGGTTTCCTTCATAGCTAAGGGCCTTTTACCTTATAAGGGACTAGGATCAGGGATCAAACGGGCACTTGATGCATGGCCTAAGATTGATTTTGTAGATAATAGAGATGGGTGCCTGTTTATTGCATCAGTTCATCGTCCACCGGTTGGTATTACCGCCGAAGCAAATGTCTCACTTATTACCGAAGAGGGTAGGTTCATTTCTCCGGAATTGATTAAAAGTACGGAGAAAAGTACGGAGAAAACCGAGAAAAGTACGGAGAAAAGTACGGAGAAAACTCAAGAGGTGATATTACACCTTCTCACTGAAAACCCTAAAATGACGATTAAGGAATTATCAGACAGCCTCGAACTTTCGACGAGTGCTATCGAGAAACAGCTAGCAAAGCTTAAAAAAGATAAAAGAATTGAACGTATTGGTCCTGATAAAGGAGGCTATTGGAAGATAAAATGATTGATAAGAAAAGCCTCACTGAACGGGACATTTGCTCTAAGTACATCACTCCTGCTATTACGATGGCTGGATGGGATTTACTCAGCCAGATCCGTGAAGAAGTAAGTTTCACTAAAGGGCGAATCATTGTGCGTGGCAAGATGCATACCCGTGGGGAACAGAAACGGGCTGATTACATTCTATATTACAAGTCGAATATCCCACTTGCAGTGATTGAAGCCAAAGACAACAACCACAGCATAGGGGCAGGCATGCAGCAGGCACTCAATTATGCTGAGACCCTTGATGTGCCGTTTGTGTTTAGCTCTAATGGCGATGCCTTCTTATTTCATGATTGCACGGGGCTATCAGATAAAACTGAGCAAGAAGTAGATTTGGATGCCTTTCCCTCACCAGAAGCGCTTTGGCAGCGCTATTGCCAATGGAAGGGGCTGGAAACCGCCAATGCGCTTCGCACGGTCGAAATGCCTTATTACGATGATGGGACAAATCGGGCCCCTCGTTATTATCAAGCAAATGCCATCAACAAGACCGTAGAAGCAATAGCTAAAAATCAGAAGCGGATCTTGTTAGTGATGGCTACCGGAACCGGTAAGACTTATACCGCATTTCAGATCATCTGGCGATTATGGAAGTCAGGCACAAAAAAGCGCATTCTCTTTCTGGCAGATCGCAATATTCTGGTTGATCAAACTAAAAATAACGATTTTAAACCATTTGGCGCTGCAATGACTAAGATTAAAAAGCGTCAGATCGATAAGAGCTATGAAATTTATTTATCATTGTACCAGGCTGTTTCTGGTAACGAAGAAGAAAAAAATATCTACAAGCAATTCTCTCCAGATTTTTTTGATCTGGTTGTGATTGATGAATGCCATCGAGGCAGTGCAAAAGAAGATTCCCCATGGCGAGAAATTCTCGATTATTTTTCTTCGGCTACCCATATAGGTTTAACTGCTACACCTAAAGAAACTAAAGATGCATCAAGCATTTATTACTTTGGTGATCCCGTCTATACCTACACTTTAAAGCAGGGAATTGAAGATGGCTTTTTAGCCCCTTACAAAGTTGTGCGAATTGATATTGACAAAGACGTACAAGGTTGGCGTCCAAGCAAAGGTAAGACTGACAAAAGTGGCCAGCTGATTGAAGACCGAGTTTACAACCAAACTGATATGGATCGCACGTTGATATTGGAAAAGCGCACGGAACTGGTAGCCAAGAAAATAACCGAGTTTCTTGTAGCAACAGATCCTTACGGCAAGACTATTGTGTTCTGTGATGACATCGATCACGCGGAGCGCATGCGCCAAGCATTGGTGAATCTGAACCCTGAGCGTGTAAGGGAAAGCCGTAAATATGTGATGCGTATTACGGGCGATGAAAAAGAAGGCAAGGCAGAATTGGATAATTTTATTAATCCAGAAGAACGCTATCCGGTGATTGCTACCACTTCTAAGCTGATGTCGACTGGCGTAGATGCGCAAACCTGCAAATTGGTTGTACTTGATCAGCACATTAAATCTATGACTGAATTCAAACAGATAATCGGACGTGGCACACGTATCAATGAAGATTATGACAAGTACTGGTTTACTATCATGGATTTCAAAAAGGCAACCGAATTATTTGCTGATCCAGCCTTTGATGGCGAACCGGTGATGATTTATGAGCCAAGATCTGATGAATCGCCGGTACCGCCGGATAATGATGTGCCTGAAAGCCATATTGATGAAAATGATAATCCCATACCGCAGGACACTCAAGATATAGATTTTACCACTAATGAGCAGGAAGCAAGCGGTGATGGAATAATTGGCGAAAGAGAAGGCAGAGTGCGTTATGTAGTCGGCGATGTGGAAGTTAAGGTGATTTCTGAACGAGTTCAATATTATGGACCAGATGGCAAGCTGATTACTGAATCGCTCAAAGATTTTACACGTAAAACAATTGCAAAGGATTACAAATCCCTTGATCAGTTTCTTCGCAGATGGAATAAAGCTGAGCGCAAGGCGATTATCATAAAAGAATTGGAAGAACACGGTATCTTTTTTGAGCAACTATCCGAGATGGTGGGTAAGGATTACGATCTTTTCGATCTAATTTGCCATGTAGCCTTTGATCAGCCGCCTTTAACTCGCCGAGAACGAGCAGAGAAAGTAAAGAAGCGTAACTATTTTACTAAGTACGGTGAAAAGGCTCGTCAGGTATTGGAAGCGTTGCTTGATAAGTATGCCGACACTGGTATTCAAAACATCGAAGACATGAAAATTCTTACGCTAGATCCATTCAGAAAAATGGGCACAGCAAGTGAGATTGTATCAGCCTTTGGTGGTAAAGATGCTTACAATGATGCATTAAATGAATTAGAACTTAACCTATATAACCATAATAATAAGTAGTCAAATCCATGAGTGTTTCCTCTACAATTAAATCTATTCAAGACATTATGCGTAAAGACGTTGGCGTTGATGGTGATGCACAACGTTTGAGCCAGTTGGTGTGGATGCTATTCCTTAAAATTTTTGATGATCGCGAAAAGGAATGGGA
This sequence comes from Uncultured Candidatus Berkiella sp., assembly GCA_964502705.1. Taxonomy (GTDB): domain Bacteria; phylum Pseudomonadota; class Gammaproteobacteria; order Berkiellales; family Berkiellaceae; genus Berkiella. The sequence goes on from CAZCXZ010000034.1 coordinate 7,098, forward strand.
GCTGTTGCAAGACAATTATAAATCCCCATTACCAAAGAAATATCGCTGGCGCAATTGGGCTGCGGATGCCGAAGGCATGACGGGCGACGCTTTGAAGCAGTTTATTGATAATGACTTGTTTCCGGGGTTACAGCAGCTGGAAGCTAAGGGTGGGGATCAACGGGCATTTGTTATCCGTTCGGTGTTTGAAGATGCCTACAACTACATGAAATCGGGCCAGTTGATCCGACAAGTAATCAATAAGATCCAAGAAGGCGTTGATTTTAACAAAGCACAAGAACGTCATCTATTCGGCGACATGTATGAGCAATTGCTACGTGACTTGCAAGCAGCAGGCAATGCAGGTGAGTTTTACACCCCACGTGCAGTAACTGAATTTATGGTTCGGATGACTAATCCACGCCTGGGTGAAAAAGTGATGGATCCTGCTTGCGGCACAGGCGGATTTCTTTCCTGCACCATTGAACATGTTCGCAAAAACGATGTAAAAAGTGTCAAAGATGAAGCGAAGTTACAGGCGAGTATCTTTGGTATTGAGAAAAAGCCGTTACCACATTTACTATGCACTACCAACATGATTCTGCATGGTATTGATGTGCCGAGTAATATACGGCATGACAACACGCTGGCTCGCCCTTTAATAAGTTGGGGGCCGAAAGAACGTGTGGATGTAGTGGTTACCAATCCCCCATTTGGAGGTATGGAAGAAGACGGTATTGAAACAAATTTTCCCACAGCCTTTCGCACGCGTGAAACTGCTGATCTATTTCTAGTGTTAATCATGCAGTTGCTGAAATCTGGTGGCCGTGCGGCACTGGTATTGCCTGATGGCTTCTTGTTCGGGGAAGGGATCAAAACGCGCATTAAGGAAAAGCTTCTAGAAGAATGTAACCTGCATACCATCGTTCGCTTGCCTAATGGTGTGTTTAGCCCCTATACCGGCATCAAAACCAATTTGCTGTTCTTTACCAAGGGAACACCCACAAAGGATATTTGGTTTTACGAGCATCCGTATCCACCTGGCGTGAAGAGTTATAACAAAACCAAGCCAATGAAGATTGAAGAATTTGATGCAGAAGCAGCATGGTGGGGTAAAGAAAAGGATGGTTTCAAAAAGCGCGTGGAAAATGAATATGCTTGGAAAGTAAGCATAGAAGATATTAAGGCACGTAACTATAATCTTGATTGCAAAAATCCCCATATTGGCGAGCAAGAAATCCACGATCCTGATCTACTGATTGCCCAATACAATACTATGCAGGAAGACATTAGCGCTTTGCGTACACAGCTGAAAGATATATTGAGTGCTGCGCTTGCAGCACCTTCAGTTAAAGTTAGAGAGAAGAAAACTATTTCTCCATTACCTTTCGTAAATACTAAGGAAAAAATTGCTGTACGGGCGATGCCTTCAGTTAGAGCAAAAGGTAAAAAAGCATGAGTGCCATTGAGAAATTGTTAACCGACAACATCGCTATCTGGACATCGGCTGATATTGGGAAAAAAACAGGTCGAGGTCGCAGTTCAACTAAGGCAGACAGTGTTTATGGAATTTCGAAACTTCGTGAGTTGATACTGGAACTTGCCGTGCGTGGTAAACTGGTGCCACAAGATCCAAATGATGAACCGGCAAGTGAATTGCTTAAACGCATTAAATCCGAAAAGGCTAGGTTAGTTGTAAAAGGAAAGATTAAGAAAGAGAAGCTATTACCGTCAATTACTGAAGATGAGAAGCCGTTTGATTTGCCGCCTGGATGGAATTTTGCAAGATTTGGTGATTTTGTTTTAAGCATTCTTAGCGGTGGAACACCAAGTAAAAATAATTCTCAATTCTGGAATGGTGATATTCCCTGGGCGAGTGTTAAGGATTTAAATGTCGAAAAATTTATTGATAAAACGCAAGATTATATTACCAAAGAAGGACTTGACGCAGGCAGCAAACTTGCGAATAAAGGTGATTTAATAATTTGCACTCGAATGGGCTTAGGCAAGATAGCAATTGCAGCAGTAGATATTGCCATTAATCAAGATCTTAAAGCACTAAAACTCACTTCGTTACTAGACGTTAACTATTTCATTAATTTTTACAGTACATTGAAAATTCTTGGCAGTGGAATGACAGTTGCTGGTATCAAGCAAGATGAGTTGTTAGGTTATTACGTGCCAACGCCTCCTCTTGCTGAACAACGTCGCATCGTCGCTAAAATCGATGAACTAATGGCGCTTTGCGATCAAATGGAAACTCAGCATATTAACGCCGCCGAAGCCCATGAAAAACTCGTAATCCATGTGCTTAGCACACTTACCCAATCCCAAAACGCGGAAGAGTATAGAGAGAACTGGCAACGCATTGCTGCTCATTTTGATACTTTATTTACCACTGAAGCCAGTATTGATGCCCTCAAGAAGACAATATTGCAATTGGGGGTGATGGGTAAGCTTGTTCCGCAGAATTCGAATGATGAGTCGGCGAGAGAATTACTAAAGCGTATTAAGGCTGAAAAGGCGAAGTTGGTAGCTCAAGGAAAGATCAAGAAAGACAAATCTTTGCCACCAATATCGTTTGAGGAAAGACCGTTTGATTTGCCTCCTGGATGGAATTTTGCAAGATTTGGTGATTTTGTTTTAAGTATTGTTAGCGGTGGAACACCAAGCAAGAATAATTCTCAATTCTGGAATGGTGATATCCCCTGGGCGAGTGTTAAGGATTTAAATGTCAAAAAATTTATTGATAAAACTCAAGATTATATTACCAAAGAAGGACTTCACGCAGGCAGCAAACTTGCGAATAAAGGTGATTTAATTATTTGCACTCGAATGGGCTTAGGCAAGATAGCAATTGCAGCTGTCAATGTTGCCATCAATCAAGATCTTAAAGCACTAAAACTCACTTCATTACTTGACGTTGATTATTTCATTAATTTTTACAGCACATTGAAAATTTATGGCAGTGGAATGACAGTTGCCGGTATCAAACAAGAGGAGTTGTTAGGTTATTGCGTGCCAACACCACCACTTGCCGAACAACGCCGTATCGTCGCAAAAATTGATGAGTTGATGATGATCTGTGATCAGTTTAAATCCCGCATTGCAGAAATCAATCAGTTGCAACGGAAGTTAGCGGATACAATAGTAAAACAGGCAGTGGTTTTATAAAGCTCAATAAATCCACTTTTAACTACTTTTATAACGGATAAAAATGAAAAACATTCCTATTAAATATGAAGAACGCATTGTTGCATTTTTAGATATATTAGGCTGGTCAGAATTGGTTAAGTTATCGATCGATGACGATGAGGTCAGACAAAAACTTGATATTAGCTTAGATTATGTAAAAAGTAGAATTGTGAATGCAGAGCAACTTCAGATATCTACTAACCTTCAGATTACTCAATTTTCAGACTCTATTGCCATATCCACTAATTGTTCGTCTATTGTTAGTTTGTACCATTTTCTTGAAACCGTTTGTATGGTGATACTTGATTTTGTGACATTAGGTTTTCCAGTTCGTGGTGGTATAACTCGTGGACTACTTGTACATCAAGGATCAAAAATATTTGGACCTGCCCAAATTAGAGCATATAAATTAGAAAGTGAAGTTGCTTTTTATCCAAGAATTCTGGTTGACGATGTTGTAGTTGATTCTAAGTTAAATATGGCATTTGCTGATAGTGACAAATATGAAGCAATGATTAGAAAGCTTTGGCGATATGATAAGGATGGCTGCATAACATTGGATTACTTACGGCCGTTTATAACTATTGATGGTTATCCTATCGACCCGGTATGGCAAAGGTATTATTTAGAACCAGCTAAAAAGTTAATAGAAAAAGGCTTAAAAGAGCACAAACACCTTTCAAAAATATATGTTAAGTACAAGTGGTTGGAATCCTATTACAAAGAGGTAATTCAGTTATACGGACTTGATAAAAAACAACTCGAGAGATTTCAACTGCAAATCACCTAAAATTTAAGCTCATCAAAGCACAAAAATTTAGGGGCAACTATTCGGGCAACAGGGACTAAAGATGCTAAATGGCAAACCGTAACGTTAGAATAATAAAATCATATAAATTTATGCTTGAAAGAGAGTCCAAAAATTTGGGCTTTACAATTGCGGAATTATCAAACGCAACTGGCTGGAAATCATCAACCATTCAAACGTATATTAATAAGCAATGGAAAAGATTTGTTTCTAAAGATGGAGATAAATATTTAAGCGATGGTTTGACTAACACGTCGCAAGATGAATTTGTTAGAGCAAACAGCCAAAAAAGCAAATATTCACTTAAAATTCAAAATGAAACCGATATATTGCTTGACAAAGCAAGGCAATTCGCTCTTCTCAGTGTGTATGTATATAACAATCCATATAATGAATTCAGAACATATGGTTATATTGTAAATATGGTTATTGCTTGGACATCACTTCTTCATGCCATTTTTCAAAGAAAGAACATCAAGTATTTTTATGAAGATAATGAAGGTAACGTGATTAATGTTGATGGCGAAACGAAAGCATGGGAGTTGAAGAAATGTCTTGACGAATACTGGGCTACAGATAATCCTGAAAAAGTAAACCTAAAATTTTTAATTGGCTTGCGAAACAAAATTGAACATAGAAAACTTCCTGAAATAGAACCTAAGGTCGCCGGTCACTGTCAATCTTGTCTTAATAATTTTGAAAGTGTATTAATAAGTGAGTTTGGAGATCAATATGCATTAAGCGCTTCTGTCACTCTTGCACTTCAATTTAGTAGATTTGACGTGGGGGCAAAGATGCAAGGATTAAAAGCATTACAAAGTGCACACTACACAACAGTTTTGGAGTATATGGATAATTTTGAAAATTCTTTGCCAGATAAGACTCTGAAAAGTCCTGCATATCGATTAAGTGTATTCCTTAGCCAAAAGGTATCAAATCATAAAACCTCAGCGGATGTGGCGATAGAGTTCGTTAAGGCTGATTCAGAAGAGAGCGCCAGGATTCTAATGATCATGAAGGATAGGGAAAAGAGTAAGTATAAACCAAAGAGTATTATTAAGTTGATGAGCAAAGAAGGATATACGCTTTTTACTATGCACCACCATACAAATTTATGGAAAGCCAAGAAAGCAAAAAACAATCCTAAATATGGGACAACATTAAGTGATGGCCAATGGTATTGGTACGATGATTGGGTTGAGCTTGTACGGGATTATTGCAAGGAAAATAAGTTGTAATAAGTCTTATAACTAAAATTTTGTCCCCCGAAATCCAAGGATTAAAGTTTGGAGCACACGATTAATTCTAAAGGTGTTGAATTCGCCACCTTTGTCCAACCAAATCCAAAAAATTCAGGGGCAACTTATGGGGCAAGATCTCTGCTGATGAATAATAAATACATTAAATATCAAAAAGATAAATCTTAAATTCGATCCCACTCGCGCCTACCATTAGATTTTGTTAGTTCGCCTTGCGAACTGTACAAAATCTTATGTTCTTGCGACTTGTTCTGCGAAGCGGGAAGCCTCATTGAAAGCGCATAAGCAAGCAAAAGCAACAATTTCAATCAATCAACAGAAAAATCTTGAAAACTAGCTAAATAATACATAGTATGGTGACTGTCTATGATAGCAAAGAGAGTCAGTTGGGTGGATTTTAATTTTTTCTGGGGTTTAAAGCGCTATATTTGGCAAATCCTCTTAGCAGCAAGTTTGATGGCGTCTGTTGTTTTCGCACCGTTGATGGTTCAAGGGATCCTCGCTGGATTACTTCTATGCAGAATAAGCCTTGATGTTTGGCGTTATTTTAGCTTCAAATCTTATTCGCTTGTTAATGATAAAGCACAAGCTAAAACTTGGGAAAACATCCTACAAGAATTTACCGATCAAAAAAGCCAAAATACTGCATTTTATGGCATTTCTCGAAATAATGTTAAAAATGAAATTGAAAGCATTATGAAAGCGGGGATAATAAATCAAACCGATAACAATCTTTGTGGACCGATTGCTTTCTTGAATTTTTTAATTACTCACCATCCAACACTTTTTGTTAAAACGCTTTGCGAATATGCAGAAAATGGTGGAACTTATGCACCATTTTATCTCCAATCGTCGTTCTGGGATCGTTATGCTTATTTTTTACCAATAGGCTTAATCAATAAGTTGTTTACAAATCACTATACTTCATTTGGTCAAGCGTTTGCTGCGGCTTTCAAAAACACACATAATTTATTGGGATACAGTAACAGCTGCTTATTTGAAGTATTTAAAGGCAGCACCGAGCCTAAAAAAATTGTTGAATGGTTAACACAAGCGGGTTTTGAATGTAGTTCTAATGTTACCGTTAAAAACTACTCTAATAACAAAGAAATGCCATGGCTTAATCGTTTTATTTTAGGTGGGTTGTACGAGAACGATGTCAGAAAAAATTCAGGTGCTATGAAAAATGAACATGACAACGTATGTCACATTCATTTAGCACAAAGCTTTGGAGGCACGCCTTTGCATTTCTTGTTTAATGTTGCGGCAGGTCATTGGACATTTACTGATGATCAAAAATGTAACAATAATTGTATCCAGATACAACTAAGAAAACCTGAGAAAATTTAAAAGGATTTATGAGGGGTGACCCTTTTTTAAATCTCGGTTTGCGAACTTTACAAAAACTTATGTACTTCATAGCTCGCTAAGAGAGCAGGGCAGGGTTCTTTTCAAGATTAAAGAAATAATTTAACCTAAAGTGGTTACTTATTTAATTGGCAACCGCTATCTATTCTTAAAAATCATTAATTGAATTGTCTCATGATATTGTTCAGATTGTTCAAAGCTAAAGGTTTTAAATCCCACTTTTTCATATGCCTTGATTGCCCGAATATTTTCGATATTTGGATCAATTACTACGGCTTTAAATTTTGTAAATATTATATTTCGTAAAAAGGCATTCAAAATTTTCTTACCATATCCTTGGTTTAAATAATCTATATTAGCAATAAATAAATCTATGCCTGCCATATCGGATGCAGGAAATTCTTTAAACAATTGATGATCATAATTGGCTACGCCTTCAGGCAAACTATCCTTTAGAGAGTAGTATTGAATAAATCCGATTTCATGATTGTTAATTAGCACGATATAGCTTGGAATATTTTCTTTGCCTGTTATTCTATTCGCATACTTTTGTTCGATATCATTTTTTGAAAAATTCAGTCCTTTGGCATACCATTTTTTAATATGAGGTAGCTGAAACCACAAATAGAGCTTTTCTAGGTCTTTCATAGCCAGTGGTTGGAAGTGAATATTAATCATAGATAAGCTCTTTGCCTTATGAATTTACGATCTTTAATAACGTTTGACTAGCGAATATTAGTTCCTTCAAAAGCTGCTCGTTGACTTCAAGGTGACCTTCATATTCTGCAAGGTTTCGTTGATCATGGCATTTGGAGAGTATTCGCCCAATCTCGGGTCCAAGTCCAGTTGTTTGTTGCAATACTTGAAAGACAATATAGCGATTGGTGCTACGATAGCCACATTTTCGCAATGCGGCCAAAGCTAATGCATGAGCAGCATTGTAAGCTAGATCGAATCGGCTCTCAGAGGAAAGTGAATCTAATTCAGCATCTTTAAGACGAGCTTTTCCAGAGCTTACAAGCCCATTAAATTCGTCTTCACTGAATGGTTCCTTTTTAAGCTGCCCTATTTTTACAAGATTATCCAAACTGTTTGAGATCATCTTCAGTGCCTATTAAGAAAATTTTTGGTTGCGCAATTATTTTGGTTATAAAATGATTTTTTTCTTTTGCCTTATGTTTCCATTCTTGTGGAGTATGGAAGGTTGGATTGATTTTTCTATCAAGTGTTGATTCAGCTTCTGTAATTGTACTAAAGAAATCACTGTAGGTTAAATCATTACCTATGATCATAATATCTATATCACTATTTATGGTATCAGTTTGTTTAGCAATTGAACCGTAGATGAATGCTATAAAAATTTTATCTCGTAATAGTTCTAATGCTTCTTTTAAGACATCTGCTAGCCCAAAAGTCTTTAGAGTTATACTTCGTAATTCATCGTACAGAGGGGATGATTGATTGGCTTTATATCTTTTTTGGTTGCTAACGATTTGAAATGTTATTAGTCCAACGCTTGATAGTTGCTCTAATTCTCGCTGAACAGCGCCAGAACCCATATTGGTGTGTCTTATTATTTCATTGGTATTAAAATCTTTATCTGGTTGGCCATACAGAAGTCCCAAAACACGTTGCCGTGTTTTGGGAAATAGTGCATTTGCAAGGTTTTTTGATTTTATGCTCATATTGGGTATGATAATGCCCATTTTGGGTATGGTCAAGTTTTGAGCCCAAAAATCTTTTTTTCGAAGAGGCCTCGAATTTTAAGGGGCTATATTTAAAAAATTCAGTTTACAAACATGTTTCTTTAACTTTCAGTCAATCTTTCTCAAATTCCTACGTTTAGAACTGAGTGCCATATGAGCAAGTTTTACACTACGTAATTAAGCAATTTTTAAAAACGACTCATTAGCCCTTTCAGCTAAATCACCTACAATTGCAAGTTTCGCTTTTTCGCAAATGAACTCTGCTCCGCGAGGATCTTGGATCATGTCATTATGCGGGTTATCAAAATCAATGGTAACCGAATAATTTTGGAATGACGGATTTTTAGGCTGTTGGATTTCTTTTTGCGCCGTAAAATACCATGGTTGTAATAAGTTGCTCCAAGATTCCATGAAAAATGAACCTAGTGGCTGGATAGTGTCTTCCTCATGATAAAAATGTTGCCATACTGTCACATTGTCAGGCATGGTAAACGTGCTATTCAATGGCGTACCGATAGTGACAATTTTAAAGTTAGCTTGAGGTTTATCTTGAAACAATTCTGCTAATTTTCTCGCTATTTGGCCACCATGGCTGTGGGCAAGCAAAACGATTTCAACGGACTCGCATTGATCATCTTCAAATTTTGAACGGAGCGTTTCGTTTAAGAAATTGGCATTTTTATCCCATGCCGCTTCACCAAGATCTCCCGACCATTGAAAGTAAAAGCGTTGTTCTTTAGGAATATGTTGATATAAATCTTCAAAATAATGACAACTTGAGGGAGCGGTGTCTATCGATAAACCATACCAATAAGAAGGCTTTGCTTCAATGGGGATCAATTTCGTTGTTGACCAAGGCGTAACCATGCTGGAAAAAAGCAAAGTTCCAACAATAGGTTTAACAATTGCTGAACCAACTGGAAACACGGTTCCAGGGATATGGATAAAATATCGTTTTGGCATGGTTATCGCTATGGTTATTTAATTCGCATCTCTTATCATAATGATATGCCGAATTTCTTCAAGGTTTTATAGATATGCTGCTTTTTAAAGGCGATAAAGCGCTTTAATAAAGGCGTGTATCTGAGCCATTCAAAGAAAAGGTTGGCTAATAATACAAACTATTTTCTTTGTGGATGATTAAATTGACGATTTTTTAAAAAATACAACGTTTGTTCTATTGCTGTTTTGTTATATATGATAAACGTATGTGAGCAAGGTAAAACAATATGATCACTCATGCCTTCTAATTTTGTACTTTCAATCGTGACTTTACCATCATTGCCCTTAGGTAAAATAAAATACGATATAGGATCAAGACACACATTTCCAGCAATCACGCCAAAAGTATGTTGTATCGTCGGGAAAGGATTTTGACGAGCAAAATGTGTAGTGAGTTCATAGCCTGCTGGACCATAAAAATGTTTATATAAAAAATTATCTTTTAAGAAATCAGCCACTTCAGAGCCATGGTTTGGCGGCGCTAATAATACAATATTCCCGATATTCGCAAGAGGATGTTGTGCTAATAATTCACGTACGACTAAGCAGCCCATTGAATAAGCAACAAAATGTAATTTGCTATTTACATCTGGAGATAATCTATTAATTTCATCATAAATAAGAGGTGTGATTTCATGGACGTGCTTTTTTGTAGAAGGATAGCCAATGTTAATGACTCGATAACCCTCTTTCAAAAAGGCTTTTTCCAGGGTTTTCATCGAGCGTTTGGTTCTGGCGATACCGTGCAATAGTACAACGATGTCATTTTTCATGTGGTAGCTGCCAAATAATGTATTAAACCAGAGGTAGGACAGCATCCACATAATATGTGGATGCTTGATCTTCTACAAAGTTCTTACCAATTCAGTCTTACACCGACATTACCTAAATTATATCGTTGCGCATTGAGGTTCACTTGCCAAGGACTGGTTTCAACATGATTAGGGTAAACAGTTGAGCCAAACACATAATGTGTGTTTGCAAGATATAACCAGCGATATTCTGCGAATACACTAACAAATTCGATGATGTCGTAACTCAAGCCTAATTTTATTTGTCCAGCAAAAGACGAATTAGTATCGCTGGATTTGGAATTATAATGGTTTATACCTGCTTCAGGTGGATTCACTTGCGCTGAGTTTGCGTCAGAGATGGTGACAATACTACTACCAATACCAAAGCCAATATAAGGCTGAACTAACAGGCAAGGATTATTAAAATTGAAAACCGCGTTAGCGAGGAAAACGGTTCGGCTCATTGGGTAAGCAACATTAAAATCATGTTCAGGAAGTCGCAGGATATTATCATTAGTAAATGTACCTTTGAAGGAACGATTACTCATGGCGAACCCTTCTAATTCAATAGCAGGTGCTACTGTCCACGCTGAACCATGCAGACATATTTCTTGAGCTTGATAGCCAAGTTGCGCACCGAGAAAGAAGGTGCTTTTATTATCCAATTGACCAAAAGCATTGACAGCTAAAGGACCGCCTTGTGCTTCAACAAAAAACGCGGTGCCAAATTGACTACCGTCGAAATGATTGGACCAACCGCTGCCACCAAACAAGCCCGCATACAATTTACCAGGGGCAGGGTTAGCAAAAGCAGAAGTTGTTAAAGCCAATAAAAAAAGTGAAGAAGTCAGACGTAAATTCATTGAAAGCTCCATTTAAAATTCAGTTCCATAAATCCTAATGCTTTAACCTGTATCCCTGATTTTTTCTACTAAGACAGAAATCAGGGATTCCAATCTGAGAAGGGTAGGAACAACTTGTTGCACTTGTTCAGTCCCTATTGCCTGTTGTTCGAGATCATCGGCTTTGCAAGCTCGTACGATATTATAAACCATCCAGTTGAGCCAATTACCTAATACTCCGTAAAAGGCAGCCTGTAAATGGCTATAGTTGATAATACCTCCTGTTGCTTGATATGCGTTAATCATTTTGATGACAAGCGCGCTATTGAAATTGTCTGAGGTGATACCACTCCAATCCAGTGCTGCATTCACTATTTCATAGGTTGGATTGAGTTTACGTGCCGATTCCCAGTCAATCAAAATAGGGTTGTCAAGTTGATCCCACAAGACATTCTTTTGATCTAAATCCCCATGGCTTATCACAATGCGCTCTTTCATCAAAGGGATAGCGGTTTGATAGGCATCATTTATGGTCAGTATTTGGGCTTGTGCCTTTTTTAACATTGATGCAAAAGTACATTGCTGAGTGATGGCATCATTGATGAGCTGAAGGATTTTTGTATTGGAATGGCTTTCGAATTCTGGCGCATTAAGTTCAGGTAACTTTAAATCGAGAAGATGCATTTTTGCAATTACAGCAGCGATTTTAAGCGCATGTCTCTCTGATACGGTATCTTTATCAAGTGCTTTAGCGTCTACCCATGGATAAGCAAGATATGCAGTACCGTTAATATCGATAAGGCGGTGGCTATTTGTTTGCAAAGCGCTAATCGCGGGTATGCCAAATTGTTTAAATTGATCAGCAATGATTTCGGTCAGTTCATAAGATTTTTTAACCATTGTGGTTAATTGAATATCTTTAGAAAGCTGTTTTATCGCATATGATCCCTTGTTGGTGTTTAATTTCCACATTTTATGCAATAAACCACCGGTCACAGGTGTAACACGATCTATTGGTAAGCCGAGATTGAGCTGTTGGCAGATTTCTTCTAAAGCAGGGTTATTTATCAAAAGACAGCTCCTTATCTAGGTATGATAATACCCAATCTAAATGATAAATAACCAGTCTGGTTTATAATGATTTTACAGGGATTGATAAAGACTATGGTTGTAATCAAGCTGACAAATAAGTTGTCCATTTTATAAAAGGGTTCATCGGTGAATAATGTGATTTTGATCTTTGTAGGGGCAGGACTAGGAGGCGTGCTACGGTATTGGTTATCCTCAGGCTTGCATGCTCTATTAGGTAAACAATTTCCTTATGGCACACTCTTTGTTAATGTCAGTGGCAGCTTATTGATGGGCTTTCTGTTTATTGTCATCATGGATCGCTTTCAAGGACTAGGTCCACAATTGCGATCTTTATTACTCATAGGTTTACTAGGTGGCTATACGACATTTTCATCATTCTCGATAGAAACGGTTAATTTAATTGAAAACGGGCAATGGCTAGGGGCAAGCATGAACGTGTTGCTGAGCACCTTACTATGTATTGCGGCGGCATGGGCTGGTGTTATTGGAGCAAGATTGCTATGAAAACGATATCGGTACAGATGGTGAGAATTTATATTACAGAATCTTCAGGATTACTGCCTAAAATAGTGGATTATTTAAAGAAGGAAGCGAAAGTTCGCGGGATCAGCGTTTTTAGAGCAATCAGTGGTTTTGGCGAAACAGGCAATCATACGACTTCATTGCTAGATTTGTCGTTAGATTTACCTTTAACCTTGGAATTTTTCGACCATAAAGAAAAGGTAGATGCGGCTTTAGAAGCATTAAGCAAAATGGTTAAGCCAGAGCATATTGTGACTTGGGAAGTCAATGCGAACCAATAACAAATTAATGCTATTTTAACTCAGTTATTCCCAAATATGGGAAATCTTCTTGAATGGCTGCTAACACTTTCGGCAAAACGGCTTTATTGCGAATGATCAGAAGTAAGGTGTCATCACCCGCAATGGTTCCTAAAATGCCCGACTCGGAAAGATTCTGTAGAGAGTAGGAAACATATTTTTGATCAAAATAGGATGCTAAAGAATTCGCATGACCGGGATGAACATGTAACACAATAATGCCCATTTCAGATATTTGGATGTTTAAAATCGTGGGCAAGATGGGCATGTTAAATTGAACGTTAGTATAAACGCCGGCCACTTTCGCAATTTTCATTTTTTTAAGTTTTCTAGACAGGGTTGCCTGGGGCATTTCAATGCCACGCTCTTTAAGGAGTTCCTGCAACTCAGATTGTTCTTGAATGCGATGTGTTTGCACCAAATTCAAGATATGACCTTCAATGACATGGTCATGTGCCATAGATTACCCTTAAAATGACTATATATTACGCAATATGGAATTATATTCAAAATTGCATACAATATACAAGTGACCCACTGTTAACGTTCTCAGTTTCTATAACAATTCGGGTTTACCATGCACTATGCTTTTTCTATTTGTCCAAAAGTGTGGTGACCTATGAAACTATCCTACAAATTCCTATTAGTGCTTGCTGCTACTACGTGCATTGATGCAAATGCCTGTACAGGTGTCACAGTGAAAACAACCGATGGTAGTGTGATTTCCACACGAACCTTGGAATTTGCGATGGAACTGAATTCCAATGCTATTTATATACCCCGTGGCTTTAAAACCGACGTGGTGTTTGCCGATGGTAAAAAGGGCGCTAGCTGGCAGCAGAAATATGCGGTATTAGGTATTAATGCGCTAGGCCTTAATATGATCATGGAAGGCTTTAATGAAAAAGGGTTAAGTGTTGGTGCATTTTATTTACCTGGATTTGCGCATTATGATAAATTAACCGATGCGAACGCCAGCAAGGCGATGTCTGCCACCTTTTTACCGATGTGGGTCGCAGGTAATTTTGCAACGGTTGCTGAAGTTAAGAATGCATTGAAGGATATTGTCGTAGTTGATAGCGTCGCACAAGGCCAACCTGAATCATTTCCTTTACATTTTCGCATTACCGACGCAACCGGCGACCAAATTGTAGTTGAATACGTTAAAAATGGGTTGAAGGTATATGATAATGAATTAGGTGTTATTACAAACGATCCTGAATTCGATTGGCATTTAACCAATCTGCGTAATTATGTGAACTTGAGCGCAACCAATATACCTAGCCTTAAAATTGACGGTCAAAAATTTCTACCGCTAGGACAAGGTGAAGGTATGCATGGTTTACCAGGTGACTATTCGCCACCATCGCGTTACATTCGTTCCGTTGCGATACAATCATCAGCGTTGCCAGTTAAAACCGCCGATGAAGGGGTTAATTTAAGTTGGCACATTATTAATAATACCGATATTCCATTAGGGGCTACGCGTGATACAGGTCCAGATGGTAAGCCTTATCTTAATTATACGCAATGGACTAACGTGTCGGATTTGAAAAATCTGAAACTCTATTTCAAAACCTATAAGAATCAAGATATTCATGTGGTTGACATGAAGAAATTGGATCTCAATTCCAAAGATGTCAAAATTTTCAAAATGGATATCGCGCCTAATTACAAAGACATTACAACACTTCAATAACTCGAAATAGATCAAACAGGGCTGTTCGTTCAGCCCTGTTTTTCAGATATGATACTTGTTAAGACTGAAAAATTCACAAATAGTTTTCAAGCTAACAAGGATCATCCATGCTCGGTCGTCTTTTCCCGCTACTTTTTCTCCTGTTGGTAGGCAGTACTTGTGCCGCTGATTTAAATGAGCCACCAAGAATTGGAAATTTTGCCTTTACGGGTTCCCAGCAACCAGGCCAATTCTTAAGCTTTGGCGCCAACATTTTAGATAAAGGCCAATCACAGTTTTCATTGATGGCTACCGACTACCATGGGCCAGCACATTGCCAAGCTACGCTCGCACCAGCCTATTTATATGGGCTGACTGAGAATGCGTCTATTTTACTTCAACTGCCTTATGCATTGAGATACCGCGACAACGATAACCGTTCTTCTGCGATGGCTGATGCGTTGGTACAATTTGAATCTGCTTTTTTTAATCATAAAAATGCTTACTTTGAAGATCCAGCGACCCTGGTGACTGGGCTTAATGTACCAACGGGCGATCGCTATAAAACCCCATCGACAGGCACAGGTTCGATGAGCCTATTTGTAGGAACGACTTTTACTAGAACCTATATTGATTGGTTGTATTTTGCTTCGCTAGGGGGGCAATGGAACACAAGGAATGATGAATTTAAACCGGGTAATATGTTTCTTTATCAATACGGCTTAGGTAAAAATATTTTTAATATTGGTTCGGAATGGATTTTGGCATGGGTTGCAGAACTTGATGGGCAATATACCCAGCGGAACCATTTTAATCGACAAGCAGACAACAATTCAGGGGGGAATGTCGTATTTTTGACACCTTCTTTTTTTATCTCATCAAAAACCTTGGCTTTTCAAATCGGGGCAGGTGTGCCGGTGATTCAAGCATTAAATGGTGAGCAAAATAAAAGTCATTTCTTAGTAGCAGCTCAATGTGTGCTGAGTCTTTATGCCTGATAATTATAATAGATAGTTAACCGACAACGAGTGGTTGGCAGTGAATTTGATTGATATACTTTGTTTTGTTAATAACCTTAATATTACCGCTTCTAGGGTCCACGCATGATCAAACGTTTTTGTCGCCCCATGCTACATTTGTCGACATGGGAAACAGGTTTAGCCATTTTTTCAATGTTTTTTGGCGCAGGCAATGTGGTATTCCCTCTCATTATGGGAAGAGACTCGGGCGATATGATATGGATCGGTATTTTAGGACTGATGCTAACGGCTGTTTTAGGGCCTTTGCTTGGCCTATACGCAACAATCTTACAAGATGGGCAGGCAGGTAAGCTATTTTATAAAATGGGTCGATTTCCAGGATTTGCCTTAATGTTGATTGGCCTTGTGATGTTAGGGCCATTTGCCATTATGCCACGATGCTTTACGGTAGCTTATGGCGCAATCACACCTTATTTCCCCCATTTAAGTTTGATGTGGTTCACGATGATAGCGGGGTGCGCCACCTTGGCCTGCATCTATCGAAGAGAACAAGTGCTAGCCATTTTAGGGTATGTATTGTCGCCAGCATTGGTCGCTTGCTTGTTAATTATTATCTATCAAGGGATCACAACGGTTGGTAAAGTTGACCCTAATTTGAATGCGACCGCATTGCAAGCATTTAAACTTGGATTTGATGGCGGTTATTACACACTCGATTTAATGTGCTCCATTTTTTATTGTGCAGCCACCTGGGCCCTCTTGAACTTTCAGAAAGAAGATGCCGCAAAGCAGGGGCGAGAGTATTCCGTGGTATTAACCTGCTTTTGGGCAAGTATTATTTCGGTGGTTTTATTGGCTTTGATTTATGTTGGGTTAGCATTTTCGGCTGCGAATCATAATGCTTCGTTAGTAAATGTGCCTCGCGAACAGATATTAATCCATTTAAGTTTTATCATACTGCATTCTAAATTGGCCTTGGTTTCTAATATTGCAATTGCTTTAGCTTGCTTTACAACCGCATTAGGTGCTGGTGTTACATTCGCTGATATCATTTGTGACGAATTGAAGCGTTCCGATATGTTTAAACATATTGAAATACCTTACTTGCCAATGTCTTTTGTGGTTGTGCTCGTCACTGTGTTATTAGCAAACCTCGGATTTGAAGGACTCATGCGCTTTATAGATCCTGCAGTGCATATTATTTACCCCTCTGTCGTAACGTTAGCCATTACCAGCATTATTGAAAAAGTGTTCAAAGTGAACATCATTAAAATTGCGGTATTAATCACCTTCATAGCAACGTTGCTGCTGCACTTTATATTTTAATAATAACGCTTTTTAACTTAATTGAATAACTCTGTATGCTCTTCTTTTCTAGGCATTCTCATGCCGATCCTTTGTCAACGACCTTATTTTCTCGTATGCTCTATTGTTTTATTGGGAAAGAGGTTGTCATGCCTACAGTAGTTTTGCCAGACGGTAGTCAAAAGCAGTTTGACCATCCAGTCACTGTTCAAGAAGTTGCACTGAGTATCGGTAAGGGGTTAGCGAATGCGGCACTTGCGGGCAAAGTGGACGGCAAACAAGTTGATACGTCTTACCTAATAGAGAAAGATGCCCAACTCGTAATCCTGACTGAAAAAGATGCTGAAGGTTTAGAGATTATTCGCCATTCTTGCGCACATTTATTAGCACATGCTGTGCAATCGATTTACCCTGAGGCCCAAGTCACTATTGGACCTGTGATTGAAGATGGCTTTTATTATGACTTTGCTTTTTCAAGACCCTTTACCACCGAAGACTTAACGCGTTTTGAAGAAAAAATGGCTGAATTAGCTAAGCAAGATTTGAGTGTGAGCCGCCATCTTATCTCGCGCAGTGAAGCGATAGAGAAATTCACCAAAATGGGTGAGCATTATAAAGTCGAAATTATTAAAGCGATCCCAGATGGTGAACCTTTAACTTTCTATCAACAAGGCGATTTTATTGATTTATGCCGTGGCCCGCATACACCCAGCACCGGTAAGATCAAGGCTTTTAAATTACTTAAAGTAGCAGGCGCTTATTGGCGCGGTGATGCTAAAAACGAAATGTTACAGCGTATCTATGGTACAGCTTGGCAAAATAAAAAGGCATTAGACGAATACCTTAATCGTATCGAAGAAGCTGAGAAGCGCGATCACCGTAAATTAGCGAAGAAATTCGATTTGCTTCATATGCAAGATGAAGCGCCTGGCATGATTTTCTGGCATCCAAAAGGCTGGGTCATTTATCAGCAAATCGTCAAATATATTCGTGATTTGCTCATAAAACATGATTATCAAGAAGTGAATACACCACAGCTTGTAGACAGAAGCTTATGGGAACGTTCTGGTCACTGGGAAATGTTTGGTCAAAATATGTTTACTGTTGTGGACGAAGATCGCGTATTTGCGGTTAAACCCATGAACTGTCCTTGCCACGTACAAATTTTTAATCACGGTTTGCGCAGTTATAAAGAACTGCCAATCCGCTTAGCTGAATTTGGATCGTGTAATCGTAATGAACCATCGGGTGCATTACATGGCATGATGCGTGTTCGAAGCTTTGTTCAAGATGATGCACATATTTTCTGTACCGAAGACCAAATTCAATCTGAAGTTTCTAAGTTCATTGATTTACTTTATCAAGTCTACGCCGATTTTGGTTTTAAAGAGATTTTAATCAAATTGTCGACCCGCCCAGAAAAGCGTGTGGGTTCCGATGAGATTTGGGATAAAGCTGAAAAGGCATTGGAAACGGCGCTGAACAACAAAGGGCTGGCTTGGGATCTGCAACCCGGTGAAGGGGCCTTCTATGGTCCTAAAATCGAATTTTCTCTAAAGGACTGCATTGGCCGGGTTTGGCAATGTGGCACCGTTCAGGTCGATTTTTCGATGCCAAATCGCCTAAATGCCCACTATATTGCTGAAGATGGCAGCAAACAGGTACCGGTCATATTGCATCGTGCTATTCTGGGATCACTTGAACGCTTTATTGGTATTCTCATTGAAGAGTTTGCTGGCAATTTCCCTGTTTGGTTGGCACCGGTACAAGTTGCAATCCTAAATATTACCGACAGACAGGCCAATTATGTGTCAGAAATTGAAACATTCTTGAAATCTAAGGGTATTAGGGCTGTTACTGACTTGAGAAACGAGAAAATAGGGTTTAAAATCCGCGAGCACACTCTTGCACGCATACCGTATTTGTTAGTTGTGGGTGATAAAGAAGTTGAACAACAAACTTTATCGATTAGAACCCGTGAAGGGGCAGATTTAGGTAGCATGACGGTAAATGAGTTTGCAGATAAACTTATTTCCGAGAGTGACAGGAAACAATAAAAGGAGACGACGACTATTAACACTACGAAAAAACCGCGTATTCGCGTTAATGATGCTATCACCGCACTAAACGTCAGGCTGGTCGATCCGGAAGACATTTTAGGGACACTAGGGCCTGGAAATCACATCGGGATTATGACTAAGCGAGAAGCACAGCGAAAAGCTGAACTTCTAGCGCTTGATTTGGTGGAAGTTTCACCTAATGCCGAGCCACCGGTTGTAAGAGTGATGGACTTTGGTAAATTCTTGTTTGATGAAAAGAAAACCAAGAAAAAGCAAAAGATCCAAAAACTTAAAGAAATAAAATTCCGTCCAGTAACGGACGATGGGGATTATAAGGTAAAGCTACGCAACCTTATTTCCTTCTTAGAGGAGGGAGACAAAGTTAAAGTTACTATTCGTTTTAAAGGACGAGAAATTACCCACAAAGAATTGGGCGTTCGTCTCTTAGATCGAATTAAAGTTGATATCGTTGGGTTTGGGGTTGTCGATCAAGAACCAAAACTCGAAGGTAAGCAAATGGTAATGATAATTTCTCCCAAAAAATAACATCAAAACATGATAAAGAATGCGGAGTAAGAAATGCCTACTAAATCAACGAAGACGGGAAAGGTTAAATTAAAAACCAATCGCGGCGCAATGAAGCGTTTTAAAATAACGGGTACCGGTAAAGTGCGTTTTCGCCGTGCGAACAGAGCCCACATCAATACGAAACGAACCACTAAGCAAGTGCGTCAAGGCAAAGCTAATGGTGTGTTAAAAGAGTGTGATGTTAAATCCATTTATCGTATGTTCTGTATCGAATAGGAAGTAATTCATGGCAAGAGTAAAACGCGGCGTAACGTCAAAAAAACGCCATAAAAAAGTTCTTAAAGCAGCCCGTGGTTATTACGGCGCTCGTTCCAGAACATACAAAGTAGCTAAACAAGCAGTTCAACGCGCAGGCCAATACGCTTATCGCGATAGAAAGCAAAAGAAACGTCAATTCCGTGCATTATGGATTGTTCGTATTAACGCTGCTGCACGTATGTGTGGAATTTCCTATAGTCGCTTTATTGCCGGCTTAGCAAAAGCAGAAATCGAAGTCGATCGTAAAATGTTAGCTGAGCTAGCTGTTTTCGATATGCCAGCGTTTGAAGCGATTGCTGAACGCGCTAAAAAGGCTATCGCAGCTTAAAGCATCTCACTTCAATTGTTTGTTTTCTGTAGTAGGGGCGGGTCTTAAAACCTGCCCCTATTTGTTTAAGGTGAATAAATGGAAGATTTAGGTACACTGGTTGCGAAAGCAAAAGATGCAATTCTGAATGCAACTGATATCGCGGCTTTAGAGCAAATGCGGGTTGATTACCTGGGTAAAAAAGGTGAGATCACACTGCAGCTCAAATCCTTAAAAGATATCCCTGAAGACAAACGACGTGATTTTGGTAAGCAAGTTAATGATGCCAAAGACGCGATCCAAGACGCTATTCAAACACGAAAAACCGCTTTAGAAGCAGTGGCACTGAAAGACCAACTCTCTAAAGAAAGAGTCGATGTGACCTTAAGTGCAAGAAGCTTGGAAGTCGGTGGATTGCATCCCATTACCATTGTCATGGAAAGGATCAGTCAGCTGTTTGTTCAACTCGGGTTTAGTGTACATGAAGGCCCTGAAGTTGAAACCGAATATTACAATTTTGAAGCGCTTAATATTCCCTCGCATCACCCTGCAAGAGCGATGCATGATACGTTTTATTTTGATAATAAACTTTTATTACGCACCCATACTTCTCCTGTGCAAATTCGGGTTATGGAAAACCAAAAACCCCCGCTTAAAATTATTGCGCCTGGTAGAGTGTATCGATGTGACTCCGATGTGACCCATACACCGATGTTTCACCAGGTAGAAGGCCTGATGGTTGACGAAGGTATTTCATTTGCAGATTTGAAAGGCATTTTATCTGACTTTTTATCCGCCTTTTTTGAGACTAAAGTTAAAACACGTTTTCGCCCCTCCTATTTCCCATTTACGGAACCTTCTGCAGAAGTAGATATGGCATGCGTTAAATGCCAAGGCCAGGGATGTAGAATTTGTAAACAATCCGGTTGGTTAGAAATTTTAGGCTGCGGCATGGTGCATCCGAAGGTGCTTGAATATGGTGGAATTGACCCCGATAAGTACACAGGCTTTGCCTTTGGTATGGGTGTAGAACGCGTCGCGATGCTGCGGTATAACGTAGACGATCTGCGTCTCTTCTTTGAAAATGACATGAAAGTCCTTAAACAATTTAATGGTGTCTAATCGTGAAATTCAGTGAAAAATGGCTGCGCGAATGGGTGAATCCGTCGATAACGACCGAACAGTTATCAGAACAATTAACCATGGCAGGTTTGGAAGTCGATAGTCTTGAGAAAACAGCACATGATACCCACATCGAAGTCGATTTAACGCCTAACCGTGGCGACTGCTTGAGTATTTTAGGTATCGCAAGAGAGGTCGCAACGTTAAATAAACTTAATGTCACTCACCATAAAGTCGCACCAGTCAAACCACTTCTCGATGAAGTATTTGAAGTCGTGCTTGAAGCAAATGAACAATGCCCAAGGTACGTCGGACGCCTTATCCACAATATTCGTAAAAATGTCACAACGCCTGCTTGGCTTGTGGAACGTTTAACGGCAAGCGGTATTGGTTCCATCCATGCTGTGGTTGATATTTTAAATTATGTGATGTTGGAGCTGGGGCAGCCAATGCATGCCTTTGATGCTGACAAGTTACATGCGCCTATCGTGGTTCGTTTAGCTAAGAAGAATGAAAATATTACATTGCTCGATCAGCAGAAAGTGGCTTTAGCAGCTGATACATTAGTCATTGCTGATCAAAAAGCTCCCCACGCAATAGCAGGTATTATGGGGGGCGCTCATAGCGCAGTAAGTGAAACCACCTCTAATTTATTTTTAGAAAGTGCACTGTTTACCGCAGAGTTGATAGCAGGCAAAGCGCGTCGTTATGGTTTACATACGGATTCTTCTTTTAGATTTGAACGGGGTGTTGACCCGTTGTTGCAAACCCAAGCGATGGAACGCGCAACACAGCTGATCGTCGAAATTTGCGGCGGCATTGCTGGCACCATCAACGAAGTGCAAAGCACGCAACATTTACCTGCTACGGTTAAGATTATTTTGCATCATTCACGCGTACAAAAAATGTTGGGTGAGCAAGTTGCTCCTGAATCGGTAAAAGAAATTTTACATCGATTAGGCTGCAAAATGATGGAAGGTACACATAAAACTGATGATAAACAGTGGGAAGTAATACCGCCTTCTTATCGATATGATTTAACCTCTGAAATTGACTTAGTAGAAGAAGTGGTGCGGATCATTGGTTACAATAATGTACCAACGCATTCGCCGCTTGCGCATCTTGTGTTTACCAAAACGCCCGAAGCACAAGTCTCAAAGCAACGCATTAAACGCGCGTTAGTTGATATTGGCTATCAAGAAGTAATCACCTATAGCTTCGTCGATGATAATTTGCAAAAAAAGCTTTTCCCATTACAAGTAGCATTACCTTTGTTAAACCCGATTTCAGCTGAAATGGGTGTGATGCGCCTAAGCTTATGGCCAGGCTTGTTAAATACGCTGATTTATAATCAAAATCGCCAACAAAATCGCCTCAAGCTTTTTGAAATGGGAATGTGCTTTCACCCAACAAGAAGCAAGTTAGAGCAAAAAAATTGGGTAGGTGGTTTGATATCGGGTACGGTAACCCCAGAGAATTGGGATGGTAAACCGCGCATCGCAGATTTCTTCGATGCTAAATTACCGGTTGAACAGATCTGGAAACTCCTTGGTTACTCAGAAAAATTAACCTTTGTGCCAGCAGAACATAGCGCTTGTCATCCAGGGCAGTGTGCCAGAGTTGAAGTGGATGGCGATGCTATCGGCGTGGTAGGAAGATTACATCCTGCGATCCAAAAAGAACTCGGTATTGATAACCCTGTTTATTTATTCGAGCTCGCATTGGATGCCATCACGCAAGCGTCTTTAGTGAAGTTCGAGCGCCCATCTAAGTTTCCTGAAATCAGACGAGATATTGCCATGATTGTGGATGAGAATGTCTTAGGTGGTGACTTAATTCAGAATATTAGAAAGTCAGCAGACACCATAGTTAGAGATGTTACTATTTTTGACGTCTATCAAGGCAAAGGTATTGATTCTGGAAGAAAAAGTATCGCGATTGGATTGATTTTACAGCATCCTTCGCGCACTCTAGTAGATCAAGAGGTCGACGATATCGTCCGTACTATCGTGTCGGGATTAGAAAAGGATTTTAGTGCCAAGTTGAGGGATTAAACTCATGGCTTTAACAAAAGCAGAGATATCTGAGGCGCTTGCTGATTCGTTAGGCATGAATAAGCGCGATGCCAAGGATATGGTAGAGCTACTCTTTGAAGAAGTAAGACAAGCCTTAGAACGAGGCGAGTCGGTTAAAATTTCTGGCTTTGGCAACTTCGACCTGCGCGACAAAAATGAACGCCCAGGTCGTAATCCTAAAACCGGACAGGATATCCCGATCAGTGCAAGACGCGTGGTTACTTTCAAGCCGGGTCAAAAACTCAAAGCTAGAGTAGAACGTTTTGAAGGCGTTCTAGAAAGCCAAGACTCTGACTTTGAAGGTTGAGCGATAAGTATTTCTTTTTAATGACCATTTTTGTAGAATGGCTCCTCATTTCGGGGCGTAGCGCAGCCTGGTAGCGCACATGTATGGGGTGCATGTGGTCGGAGGTTCAAATCCTCTCGCCCCGACCATAATTTTCTTCCCCATTTCCTTTTATACTTTGTTACCTCAGGCTTTCGCACCATCGTGTACCAAAGTGTACACTCAGGCGTCTCAAGCCTTCGCTGCCTCGTCTAAAAGAAAATGAGTTTGAAAATTAATATTTCCTCACGTGCATCTCGAATAAAATTAGTAGGCATCATCGATTACCACGCATTCAATAATATGGATTTCGATGGAATACAACTGCACTAAAGAGAATTCGAAGTGATTCATACAAAACGTCTTACCCTAATTCCCCCTTCTGATAGTGATTGGCTTATCTTGAGTGATCTTTGGCGTGATGCCATGGCGCGTCGGTATTTAGGTGGTGTCTTTTCAGAAGATAAAACCACGCAAAAACTCATTTCCTTAAAGCAACATTGGGTTGACCATCAATTTGGCCACTTCGCTGTCTATGAAACTTCCTCTAATAAATTAATAGGCTTATGTGGTTTAACCCATTCCCCCAATTTGTTGGGAAATACTTATACGATAATTCAACGCCATCGTCGG
>CAZCXZ010000035.1:0-31279 GCA_964502705.1 Uncultured Candidatus Berkiella sp.
GCTGCTACTGGGTAAGTCTCTCTAGGAAAGTGTCCAAATTTACTTGACCACTACACACCCAATAGGGTGTCTTGACCCGTAGGGTTTCCGCCTAATCGAATATAATTTTCATAAATCTGACCGGTGGTAGTGATTGTACTACTATTGTTAAGTGGTTGACCTGACACGTCAAATACACTTTGGCTATACTCCGTTTGCCCTTCTGAAAATTCCGTTTGTATGTTGACACCATCTATCACGATACCCGTAATTTGAAGGTTAGTCATATTGTTATTTTTAGTCGATAGTAACAAAACACCCAAAGCATTGAGAGCATTTGCGCTCCCTGAATCATTAACGCCAAAATGACCAACCAGATCAGGATTGATTTGCACGGTCACATCGATACTTTTTTTACCTTTGACCGTTTTATCTATATGTAATTGCTCGCCATTGATAACTAAATCCACAACGGCATCGACGTTACTGGTGTTTTTTAGGGAGACAACAACGGTAATAAGATCACTGTTATCACCATAGATAGTATCGTTACCGTCATTACCTCGTAATGCATTATCAGAACTGTCGCCTGTTAACGCATCATTGAATTGCGACCCGTATATTCCATTGATATATTTCCAGGTATCGCCTTCTGCATCTCCCCCTTGTGCTTGACCTGTTCCCAAGTTAACAATCACTGCGGCACTGGAGTTTTCATAGGATAAATACCCATACTGTTTTACAGGTGAATTATCAGAATTAATCAAATCTCGTTTCTCATGTCCTTCCATGTAATCAGCACCCGCGCCACCCTCTAAAAGGTTAACATCTTGCCCACCATACAGTTTATCATTGCCTGCACCGCCTTGTAGAACATCACCACCTAGACCGCCATAAAGGATGTCATTGCCATCGCCACCATTGATATAATCGTTTCCATCATCACCTGACAAGGTATCATTACCGCTTTCTCCATAAATAAAATCGCTGTCGTCGCCACCATTGATAATATCGGTACCGTTGCCGCCGAACAGCACATCCTGACCTTTGCCACCATTAATGGTATCATTGCCGTCTTTACCATAAATCAGATCAACACCACTTAAGCCATCGATTGTATTATTATCATTATCGACACTTAGTATATCGTCAAAAATATTGGAAGGATCGGTTACTGAGATAAGATAATTGCGAAGGGGAGCTTGCGAATTTTCATATTGGCCTAAAAACCCATTTGATACTTCTGAACCGATGATATTATCTATGCCAATGAGAACATCACCATTCGCATCACCAGCGGAATTTTGCACCAACTTACTTAAGTCAACGCTTACTGCTTGTAACGAATGCTCATAAGAGGCCGTATCATTCCCGAATGCTCCAACAATAAGGTCACTACCAGCACCGCCTTCAATAACATTATCATCGAAATTACCGGTTAGAATATCGTTAAATTGTGAACCCCGAATATTTTCTACGTTGGATATTTTATCGCCAGTCGCATCACCTGCTAACAGAGGTAATTGTGTGGATAGTAATAATGAGACAACCACATTACTATCGGCATGTTCATAAGAAACGGTATCAACGCCACCTTTACCATCAATCACATCGGCACCTTTACCGCCTTCAATGATATTGTTTTTCGCATCGCCTACTAACATATCATTAAAATGGGTACCCACTACATTTTCAATGCTATTTAAAATATCGAAATTAGAACCTGTGGTAAGCACTTTAACATCGCCATTACCGTTAATTAAACTTGAGAGATTAAGTGATACTCCTTTGCTCATAAAATAATAGCTAGCGGTATCAACACCATCGCCACCATTTAAAATATTATTACCACCTAAACCCGCAAGCCAATCATTACCGGCACCACCACTTAAGGTATTATTTTGACTATCGCCCGATAGGTTATCGTCAAAAGCGGAACCACTTAGGTTTTTAATACCAACCAATTTATCGCCATTGGCTTCGGAACTACCATCGCTAATCACTACCGCTTGCACAGCGCTTCCTAATAGTTGAGCACTTAAGTTAAGGGTTACGGTGGGACTACTGAGCGAAACGTTGACTGCACTTTTTGCAGAAGCATATGAAGCCGTATCATTGCCCCCATTTCCAACTAAAATATCAGCTCCCATGCCACCTTCTAAGCTATTATTGCCACTATTACCAATCAAAATATCGTTAAATACAGAGCCAACCAGGCCTTCAATGCCAATATAGATATCACCTGCGGCATCATTTGTGTTAACGGCATTGTTTTGTAAGCTTGCCACCACGCCTGATGCCGCCATGCTATAAGAAGCCGCATCAACGCCATTCCCACCATTTAAAACATCTGCGCCACCCATGCCTTGCAATACATCATTACCATTATTGCCCTTCAACGTATTATTTAATTGATTGCCAATTAATGTGTCATTACCACTATTACCTTCACCGTTTTCAATATTGGCACCATCAGCAATAAAGATATAAGTTTCTCCGATATGGGAGTATTTATCATTTCCTTCACGCAAATCGATTAACACATCGCCTGTGAAATTCGATTTAATCGTATCAACACCATTACCATCCCAAATCGTTAAGACATCTTTAACGTCTTGTAGTCCCCAACTATCATAGTTAACATCTCTAATACGCTGCAAATCGGTCGAAATAGGGTTACCATCGAAGTTATATGCCGTATCAGTGGCATTATAGTTATGATTAACCCCATACAGTTGTTGCAAAATAGCAATATCACCGCGACTGTAACCGATGGTTTCAACCCAATCATTTCCTATCTTTCTGTTGATATAACTCATGATTTGTAAAGCAGTATCGTAACTCGGATTAACACCATTGCCATCATAAAACCAACTGAGCACTGGTAATACGTTAGAAAACCCGAATGCATCAGGTTCTGACGTGTAGACACCCACTAATTGGAAGGGGCTAGGATGCGTTAAACTTAAGGTATGGCCTATTTCATGGCTGATGAGATTTTGATAACCAATAACTGCGCCCTTGACAGTGGCTAGATTGGAAATATTCACTTCTGTGCTAACCGCTTGATGCGTGATGCGGTTTTGGCTGCCATCATAAGTTGGACCATACCCTAAGAAGAAATTTGACATCCCGCCACGTAAAACAAGATCAGGTGATGTGGCTGAACCTGGTGTAGCTGAGGTATCGAGCGTTAAATTATAGGCATTGCCAGAAAGCGTCTGTCCATTTTCAATCAACAGACCATCTGTTTGAAAGCTTAAATTTGAAAAAGATGTTAGCTGTTTGAAAGCCGCTTCAGCGCCTGCTTTTTCAGCCGTTGACAATACCCGATTATTATATTGATAGATTGGTGTACCATCAAAGCCACCAATCAAATTACCTGTGTTGTAGCTATCGGTTGGCGAGTTGGGCGAATCCCAAACAAAAGTAATCAACGTTGGCGTTGCAAGTGCTGGCTCACCATTGGGAGCAACATTCCAGTAGGTACTAAATGTACCTTCCTGTACTGAAACAGAATCATCGCGAGGGACGAGCACTAGATTTCCTGAAGATGAACTTGTCGTGATAGCTTGTGAATTATTACTGAGACTAAAGTTAGCAACTGTGTAGGTAAGTTGGTGATAGGGATTACCGCATTGATAGCACATAATTACACCCATTATATTAATGCATCTTTTCTATGTTCCCTCTTAGCAATGGGGTATGCAAGGTAGGATTAATATGAGGTCAGAAGAAATAGTTGGGTTTGTGTGTAATGCTGATAAAATCCCTCTACACTTTGGTTGCCTCTATCTTTTACAAAGAGATATCTCGATGTCGCAACTCGCTACGCCTGCGGCTTCGCAAGGCAAGTCGCGACCAGTGAGCAAAGCGAACGAGTATCTCCCTTTGAAAAAGGGAGACGCCGTTCTGACGGCAGAGGGATTTTTCTACGCTGTCGCTACTGCCGCCTGATTCGCCAACTGCTCAACCGCAGATTGAACAACCGGATCATTTTGCGCCATTGCAATGTGGCTTTGTTCTGCTACTGTTGGATTAGAGACGGCTGGATCGGTAACACTCGTGTCGTTATGAACGCTTGATGCGCCATCTAAGTAGCGAAGCGCAACATCCGCAACCGTGCCAGTACTTCCATCTGCGAATGCAAATGAGGAGACGCCATGAATAATATTGCCATTCATATTTTGCTCAGAGCCGGTGGCAGCAAGACCTATGCTAACAATACCCAGTTGAGCTAAGCTATGGTATTCACCGTTATCCACAATCGCATCTTTGTTTGCATCTTGCCAAACACCAAATTGATTCCAAGCGGCATCTTGTTGGTCAAGCACACTATCATGATTTGTATCAAAACCAATTCTCAAAGCTTCTAAATCGGTTTTAGCACCTGGCACCTGATCAGTTAATACAAATTCACTCGCATCAGTGACAGTGTTATCTTTGTTGGCATCAAATACCAGTAAACCATTCCCTTCACCAATCCAACCCACTTGATCTTTCACACCATCGTTGTTCATATCATATTGCACGCCGCTTTCTGTCGCATTCGTTAACTGAATACCATTGCCCGTTAAATCAAGTACTACTGGCTCGTTAAAAGCGGCATCTAAAATAGCCCAGCTTCCGTTGGCATCAGTACCTGTATATTGATAGACGTAACTCTCACCATCACAAGTAACATCAATTGAAAAACCTACTACCTGTATAATACCACTACCTTGAGATACCTCAGTCAAATCAAAACTACATGGGTCAATAACACAATTTGAATCAAACTCTTCAGGTAGCACAATGTGCTGCCCTACATACAATTCATTATCCGGGATAAAATCTTTATCACTGCTGAGGCCAAGCAAGAAGGGTTGTACTTCGCAATGACCACAATCCACTAGCAAAAAGGTCGATTCAAATGAATTTGAGCTTACAGCTTGGTCATGCAATACAATCGGTTCAAACGCTAATCCTAAAACATAATTGCCACAGTCATCGGTGTTTAATTGATAGCAAATGCCATTATCGGCTGTAAACTTACTATAGGTATCGTAGATATAAGTAAGAAAATCTTGCCCCCAGTTTTTTGATATATCGTAACTAATGTTGCCACAATAGTCTGTAAATTGCGGATCAAAGAAGTCATTAATAAAATTGCAATTTAGTATTAATTTATTAATGAGCGAGCTAACGTCATCATTGTGTGGTAACACTTCTGAAATATCATACCATATTGTGCCAGATCCATAATTACAGCCTGCAGCCTCTAACTGTTCAGGCACGGTAATACGCACGGTTTCACAACATGCAGGGAACGAGTTATATTGGCAATTTTCATCACTGTTATTGTAATAATAGGTAAATTCCACAAAGCTTGCACCATTGCAATTGACATATTCTAAATTGTACAGATTTTGTAAAAAGGCCAGTTTGTCAGCATCGGAAAGTTCATTAGCAGCTTCAGCTTGAAATAAAACTTCTTGATTACAGCAATCATCAATCGAAACGGTAATGGGTGTATTGGTGCAGTCGGTGCACTCACGTAGATATAAAGGATTAAGATCTTCAACGTCATCTGTAACACGACGTGCCATCTCAAAACAATTTCCTTCACAATCTTCAACCATACCATAATTGTAAAAGAATCTAGCAAGCGAAAGACCAGTAATCCCAGTAATCTCCTGTGATTCCTGGTTGAGAAAATTAATCAAGTCACTTTCATCAAACACAATATTAGTAATCGGATTAGTGCAACTTAAACCAAGTCCATTTGCTGAAAACGTATAGGAGTCTGGCATATTATCATTAATTGTGAAATTTAATTTTATACCGGTAACATCTGGGTTTCCTTCGCTATGTATGAAGTCAAGATTAAATGCGACTGAATAGCCTTCACCTTGGTAAGAATACGTTGTATTACATTCTCCACCGCAGCAACCACTACCATTAAAGTTGGCTTGAATATTGGCAAAAAGAGGCACTTCTTCAGGTTCACAGACGGGGTTTACTGGATTCTAGCAAATCGCATCTTCACAATCCGCAGGGACTAATTCAAAATTATTACCTACGCCATCTGCGAGTTCATATTCAGCCCCGGTTTTGGTATTAACAAAGTGGATCCCTTCGTTATTAATGAGTTCACTAAAGGCTTGCCCTACGTTAAAACCATATTGGTAGCAACTCTCACTATACATTTGATAAATAATTTTAGGATCAATCACCACTTCAACGAATTCATCGATACAAAAGTCTGATGGCAGATCAATACGAATTTGACCTTCAAACGTTGTGTAGTAACCATCACCGACTGAATAGCCTGGCACGGTGATATCTAACTCTGCAAAACGTGTATTGTTACATTCGACTAAGTTCACTTGGAAGTTTTCGGTAAAGAATTGGAAAGGATCAAAACTACCGGGTGCCACATTGGTGACCCAGTTTTCAAAGCGATTATAAGTATCACAACCATCGCAACCAAAAGTCACATTGATTTCTGTTCGGCAAGGTTCTTCGCAAGCAGCTAAATCATATGTGGTCGTAATTACCGAACCACTTGTCGTGGTTAGATCTAAGTCATAACAGGTATTATGGCAGTCCTCAAAGTAACCATTATTGTTAAAATAATTTAAGACTACGGAACCTATATTGTTAGCGCCAAGAATTGTTCCCAAATTTTCAAAATTGACTACCCCAGGAGGAAGAACGCCCGCCGCTACTAAAGCTGAAGGTAAATTGTTAAGGTAATTGACAAATGCCGTTTCATCAAACACCCATTCATCAATTGGGCAAGCGCAATTTATTTCTTGAGGAAGTTCAATCGAAAAGTTTGCATCAGTTCCATTTGTGTTTACATGAAAATTTAAATAGGTTTCATTTTGTCCATCGTTATTTTCATCCTGACTAATGAAATCCATTGAAAAATTGAAGTCGCTGATATAATAGGTGCTGCCTGAAGTATCCCCAATTCCAGCATTTTGATTAATTAACACTATTGATACAGGTTCTTCACACTCGCATTGCTCTAAAATGAATTGAGTACTACTAGAACTCGCTATTTCTGTTGTTAAAAAGGTACCTGAGCTGCTATAAGGCGTTGTGATCTCATAGCAATTTCCATGACAATCAAAAAGCTGACTATTCGAGTAAATAAGATCCCAAGGACTATAAATAAATACTTGATCGGTTCTTAATTCAAGGATCGGACAATCACAATCTAAACCGAAGCTGGCTGGAACTTCAATGCGATAAGTGGTGCAACAATCGTCATAACTAGATTCATATTCACCACCACAACCACAACCACCTTCATTAATTGCATTAAAGGCACTGCGTGCAGTCTCACCACCGTAGCTGTTGCAAATCGTTATATCTAACCATTGTTCGCCATCGCAGCTATTAAAGACAATGGTATAATTTGGGGTTGGTGGACAAGGCGGGTTATAAGGTTCACAACTGCAACCACAACTGCCTCCTTCGCCTTCACCTTCCCAACTATAATTACTACTGTAAAGCGCTGTTTCCCTTTGATCTTCACCACCGTATCCACAACAGTAATCACCCAAATAGAGTAATTTTGTGCTCAATTTGATTTCCACTTGCGTTGAACAGCATTCTTTGTCTGGCTCAACTTGTGGTTGTCCTGGGATAAATGGTACAAATATTTTTTGCTGTGGATATTCAACCGGCGGAATACCTAAATCGCGCGGTTCATCTTGTACTAAGCCGTTATTATTGTGTTTAATACGATACAGATCTTGTGAGCCATCATCGTCAATCGGTAACTTAATTTTTGAGCTTTCTTGGGTTAATTCAATACGGATCACTTCATCTGCTGTGTCCGGTAATAACAGCACACCGGGGTCTTCTGGTAATTCCGCTTCGTCTTCTGCGATGATCTCTTCTACAACATCAACTTGTGTTTGTCCTGCATCGTTTTGCACAGGTTCTTGAGGTGGCTCGACAGCTGCTGGTGCATTAGCCGGAACATCCGCTTGTGCTAAATTAATATGAAATGGGAAAAGCGAGGCATTTTCCTCGGTTGCCGGCTGCAAACTACTCTGCTGCATTTGGGCAATAATTTCTTTTAAGTCTATCTTTTCATGTTTTGGAAGGTTTAAATGACGGTAGTCGCTATCGGCGAGATGAAGATCTTGGTTGATGTCTTCATTATCATTTTTATTAAACATGCTAGCCCCCATTTTTTTATTCGCCCGTTTTGTCTTTGCAAAACGTTTCGGCTTATTGGGCAACTCCTGTTTTGAATCATGGGTTCCTTTGACCAACGGTAAAAGTGCATACTCAAGCCATTCACGATTGGTTAGATCTACTCTTGATATTACCTAAATCAACTAACATATTATACATCGCAAATTTACAGTAGGTCTAGATAGGCGGTATGTGGGAGGACACAACATCCTTGTTGTGTTAGGGCAAAGTTAAATTGCCGCGGTTGCGGCTTGATTGGCTAATTGATCGACTGCGGATTGAACGGTCGGATCATTCTGCGCCACTGCAATAGGCGCTTGATCGCTCGCCTGGCTCGTCGTCGCACTTTGCTGGCTACTTTGTATGATGTCATTAGAATCATGCACCACGGCTTGATAGCGAAGCGCAACATCCGCAACAGCACCTACCGAACCATCACTGCGGGTAAATGAGGATATACCATAAACGGTATTACCGTTCATCACACTTTCACTACCTGGATTTGCCATTAAATGAATGCTGACAATGCCAAGTTGCGCTAAGGTATGATATTCACCATTATCAACCACCGCGTCTTTGTTGGCATCTTGCCATACTCCAAATAGGTTCCAAGCGCTATCGTTTTGATCGAATAGATTATCTTGATTCGTATCAAAACCAAGACGCAACGCCTCTAAATCGGTTTTCGCACCAGGTGCATGGTCGGTTAAAATAAATTCACTCGCATTGGTAACGGTTTGATCTTGATTTACATCGTAAATAAGCAGGCCATTGCCTTCACCGATCCAGGAACTGGCATCTTTGATGCCATCGTGATTCATATCGTACATCACACCTTGATCAATTGTGGTTACATTGATCCCTTCGCCGGTTAAATCAAGAACAACGGGATAAGTGTCTCTCAAATCTAGTTCAACCAGTCGGTAACCACCTTCGCTTTCTTCGATCGTATATAAGTTGTTATCACAGTCTTCGAAATTATCATAATAATTATCTGTAAAATAATCTAAAACATCGCCTGCTGTAAGAGCATCGAAGCCCCCAGAGGTGGCATTACTCATCGCATAGGCAAAATTGACTTCATCAATTGACAATTCAAAAGAACAACAATCATCACTTTGCGGCGCATCAATAATAACCGTTTCACTGGTGAAAAAGTTTGATGTAAATCCAGAGGTTGTCTCACCTTCAGTATATACATTGCTATATGTATATATATTTTCAAAAGTAAAAGTTAAACGACTATCCAGCACGCCATCGCCATCTTCATCACAATTGGTATAAGTAAAGCTAAAATTAAAATCATTAATGCGCTGCTCAGTCGTTGCACTGGATCCATCGGAGTATCTTATTTCACGGATCAACTCTCCTATAAACACCGTCGCAGTTGGATCGGAATTAAAATAGATGCTCGTTGTTCCAGGACTTTCTTCACCTTCCTCTCCATCACCTTCAGATATGATTAAGCTTCCACTTCCTGTATATGCCGTAACCGAAAGTTCAACGTCACTATGACAGCAATTATCAGCGACTGGCAAAATTGCCTGACTAATGAAGGTTATTTCGGTTCTGGGTAACTCATAAACCACAGGCGGGATCCCAAGATCGCGCGGCACATCTTCGACTAAACCGTTATTATTGTGTTTGATTTTATAAAGCTCTTTTGAGCCATCATCTTCGAGCAGTAATTCTGCAGCGATTTGAATTTTGACCACATCATCGGCGGTATCGGGTAACAATATCACACCCGGATCTTCTGTTTTGACTTCTTCTTTTTCTTGCTTCACTTCTTCGGCAGTTTCTGGGGGAATTTGTTCAGCCGCTTTTTTATCGATCGCTTCAGGAACAGGAATTTCAGCCTGCGCAAGGTTAACATGATAAGGATAAAGCGAAGCATTTTCGTCCACAGACGGCAATAAACCGCTGTTATTATCATTTTTGCTAGCCATGTTAGCCCCCGTTTTTCTTTGCCATTCAAGCGTTTGGCTGATTGGGTGTTATGTAAATGTGCTGATACAACCAATATCGAATTAGAAATATCGATACCTCGATAATACGTGAGTTTTCTAGCTAATTATACAACGCAAATTGACAGTAGGTCTAGACAAGAGAGGTGCGGGGTAATACATCAGCATCACCCCGCATTAGAAGATCACTCAGCGAGCGACATGAGTGAGGCGTTACCACCGGATGCCGTGGTATTAATCGAAACAGTGCGCTCAGTCGCTAATCGCTGCAAGTAATGTGGACCACCCGCTTTGGGACCAGTTCCAGATAACCCTTCACCACCAAACGGCTGAACACCGACAACGGCACCAATCATATTTCGGTTTACATACAGATTACCTACGCGCGCTCGTTCACGAATATAATCAATATTCTCGTTGATTCGGCTGTGGATCCCCATGGTGAGTCCAAAACCTGAACGGTTAATTTGTGCAAGCACTTCGTCTAAATCGCTACGTTTATAACGAACCACATGTAATATGGGGCCAAAGACTTCCTCGGTTAGCATATCGAGGCTCGGAATTTCGAACATGCGCGGCACAACAAAAGATCCCTTCTCGCACGCTTCTGTGGATGTTGCTTCAAACAAAAGCTTCGCTTTGTCTTTCATTTTTAGCGCATGCGCTAACAGCTGTTTCTTAGCCGCTTCATCAATAACCGGACCCACATCAGTCGCAAACGACAATGGGTTATCAATCGCCAACTCTGCCATCGCGCCTTGAATCATCGCTAACACTTTATCTGCGACTTCTTCTTGCACAAACAAGACACGTAATGCAGAACAACGTTGCCCCGCACTGCGAAATGCGGAAGTGATCACATCTTGTGTGACTTGTTCACACAACGCGCTGGAATCGACAATCATGGCGTTTTGACCGCCTGTTTCTGCAATAAAAGGCACAATCGGACCTTTGCGTGCCGCTAATTGCTGATTGATGCTCCACGCGGTTTCTGTGGAACCGGTAAAAACGACACCCGCAATATGAGGCGAATTAATTAACGCATTACCCACCACTGCCCCACTACCTGGCAATAGCTGCATAACGTCTTTAGGTATGCCCGCAGCATAAAGCAATTCCACCGCACGAGCGGCGATCAGTGCAGTTTGGCTCGCAGGTTTTGCGATCACGCAATTACCGGCTGCTAGGGCAGCCGTCACTTGGCCCAAAAAGATGGCAAGTGGAAAATTCCAAGGGCTAATACAAGCAATAATGCCTCGGCCATGCAAACTGATTTGGTTTAACTCACCCGTAGGCCCTGTTAGCGTAACGGGATTTTGAAAGTGTTCAATCGCTTGCAATGCATAGTAATAACAAAAATCGATGGCTTCACGAACCTCACCAACACAATCGTCCAGTGTTTTACCACCTTCATACATGAGTAGGCTATAAAATTCTAAAGCGTTTTCTTCCAGTAACGCCCCCATCTTTTGTAAACAAGCAGCCCGTTCAACGGCTTCGGTTGCTTGCCAATCCGGCAGCGCTTTACGCGCATTAGCCAATGTCTCTTTAACATCTTCTTGCGTCGCTAATGTCACTTTACCTAAAAGGTGTTGGCGATTAATCGGCGAAAAACGCTCTTGTACATCGCGCTGTTGGCCTGGCGCCTTCGTTGAGGGTTCAGCCGCATAGGTTTTATTGATGTTTTTTTCGATTTGCCTTAACACCGGTAAAAAATGCGATTCACGGTTTAAATCTAAACCTTGTGAATTCTTTCGTTGTGGCTGATATAAATCTTTCGGTAGCGGAATACCTGAATGCGGTTTGAATGGTAGTGCTGCCAATTTTTCAATAGGGTTGGCAATGATATCGTCAATCGGCAATTCTTCATCGATAATGCGGTTCACAAACGAACTGTTGGCACCGTTTTCTAACAAACGTCTGACCAAATAGGCCAATAGCTCTTCATGTGTTCCCACAGGTGCGTAAACGCGGCACGGTTTAGGATTCTTTTCATCCATCACGATTTCATCATAGAGTGCATCGCCCATGCCATGCAGACATTGAAACTCGTAATCGGTCACGCCCTGCTGTTTGGCAAGCTCATAGATAATCGACAGTGATAACGCGTTGTGTGTAGCAAACTGTGGATAAATCACATCGGTCGCACTTAAAAGCCGTTTGGCACAAACAATATAGTTTACATCGGTCGTAACTTTGCGCGTAAAAACAGGATATCCGTCTAAGCCTTGCACTTGTGCCAGCTTGATTTCGGTATCCCAGTAAGCGCCTTTCACCAAGCGCACCATTAAATGCTGTTTAGTGTTACGGGCTTTTGCTATTAGCCAATCTAAAACAGCAGGCGCTCTTTTTTGATAGGCTTGAACCGCTAAGCCAAATCCCTGCCAATCACCAATAATACCGCTGTCCAGTACCCCTTCAATCAATTCTAACGACAACATCAAGGTATGCGCTTCTTCAGCATCAATGGTTAAACCAATATTCATGCCTTTAGCCAATACCACCAGCTTTTTTAATTTGGGCAATAATTCTGCATGTAATCGTTCGCGTTTTGCTAACGCAAATCGGGGATGCAGTGCTGATAATTTCACCGATATGCCAGGCCCTTCAATCGGACCACGACCTTGGCTTGCTTCGCCGACGGCACTAATGGCTTTTTGATAGGCTGCAAAATATTTTTCTGCATCCTCGGCAGTAAATGCCGCTTCTCCTAACATATCAAATGAATAACGATAGCCCTTTTCTTCTTTGCGACGCGAACGTTTCAAGGCACCTTTAATGGTACGGCCCATCACAAACTGGCGCCCTAAAATTTTCATGGCCTGGTTAATGGCCTTGCGAACAATCGGCTCGCCCCCAAAATTGGCTAAACGTTTTAAAGTGGATGTTAAGGTGGTTTCTTGTTTTTGTCTTTGTAACTTAGATGGCACATCGACAATTTTACCGGTGAGCATCAAAGCCCAGGTAGCCGCATTCACAAACAATGAATGGCTTTTACCGGCATGGGATTGCCAGTTACCTTGCGCTAATTTATCGCGGATTAAACTATCGATAGTATCTTTGTCGGGAATGCGCAGTAAGGCTTCGGCTAAGCACATTAGCGCAATGCCTTCTTCGCTCGATAAATCGTATTGGAACATAAAAGCATCAATGCCACTTTGTGAAAGACGCTTTTGTCTAACTTTCGCAACCAGAACTCGTGCTCTATCTTGAACTGCCTGAAATAAATCGTTAGGCAGCGCTGCCTCTTTTAACAGTAATTCGACACAAGCGGTTTCATCCATACGATAACGTTGATCGATTGCTTGCTTTAACGGATCGCTTTCTGGCGTAAAGGCGCTATTTAATTCCAACATCATTAATTACCTGCG
Organism: Uncultured Candidatus Berkiella sp.; assembly: GCA_964502705.1. Taxonomy (GTDB): domain Bacteria; phylum Pseudomonadota; class Gammaproteobacteria; order Berkiellales; family Berkiellaceae; genus Berkiella. The sequence goes on from CAZCXZ010000035.1 coordinate 13,517, forward strand.
TTTTTGATTAACTGCCACGCTTTGTCATATTGCTGCGTGATCTCTTCTGAAGGTTTGGCATCTCTTAGGCTCCCCAAAATCACACCCACGGTGCCTAATATAAAACCGGGGATAATTTCATAGAGCTGGAATATGCCCGTTTTGATCGGGCAAATTTTCCACAGAATAACGGTGAGGAAGCCAAGTAAAATGCCCCAGATGGCCCCTTTGCGTGTCATACGACGCCAATAAAGGGCACCGATGACGGAAGGTCCAAATGAAGCCCCTAAACCTGCCCATGCAAAAGCCACCAATTTGATGACGCTGCTGTCGGGGTGTGTGGCCATGAGCAAAGCGATAATCGCAATGACCACGATGCCAACTCGACCGACCCAAACCAATTCTCTCTGGCTCGCCTTTTTACGAAAAATGCGATGATAGATGTCTTCAGTGAGTGCACTGGTTGAGGCCAGCATCTGGGAATCGATAGCACACATAATAGAAGACAAAATAGCCGCAAATAAAATCCCGGCTAACCAAGGTGAGAACAGGCGTTGTGAAAAGAGGATAAAGATCGATTCCGGATCGATGTTGCTTTCAGAGAAGTATGCCACACCCACAAAACCAGTTAGCACTGCGCCTAACATGGAGAGGCTCATCCAAGAAATACAAATACGCCTCGCAATGGAAATATCTTTGGTGGTTCGCACTGCCATGAAGCGCACCAAAATATGCGGCGTACCAAAATAGCCCAACCCCCAAGCGACCAAGTTCACAAACAGCAATGCGTTAAAATCGGTGAAGGGATCTAAACGGTGTTCACCAAATTTGGCCACTGCCCCAACCAGGTTATCCCACCCGCCCATTTCATGCGTTGCGACAAAAGGCACTAACAGCAAGCAAATGAACATCAGGGTACCCTGAAAAAAGTCCGTCCAGCTCACTGCAAGGAAGCCACCTATAAAGGTGTAAGCCACGATAATCGTCGTGCCAAGGATAAGGGCATGCTCGTAAGAGAGATTAAAACGCTCTAACAGCATCGCGCCGCCCACCAAGCCTGAAGCGGTATAGAAGGCAAAGAAAAACAAGGTCGCTATCGCCAGTGAAACCCGTATCACGCCGCTCTTGTCAAAGAAGCGGTTGTCCAGGAACGAAGGCACTGTCAGCGAGTCATTGGCTATTTCCGAAAACACGCGCAAGGGCTTAGCGAGAAACCGCCAGCTCATGTAGGCGCCAACCGTTAGGCCGATCGGTAACCAAATTTGATTAAGGCCATACACGAACACCGCACCCGGCAAACCTAACAGCAGCCAAGCACTCATGTCCGAGGCACCAGCGCTTAACGCTGCCACCGGCCCACCGAGTTGACGGCCACCTAGTACAAAGTCAGAAAGATTACGAGTGATCCTATACGCCACTAAAGCAATAGTTACCACAATAAGTAAGTAGCCAGTAAAGGCTATAATCGTTGTTGTATTCATATCATAACTTCATGTTTTTGTTGCATTTTTGAAAAGAACTGGCATTATAGCCGCTCACATAGGCAGTCCATTATAGGGAAGATGAAGGCTACTAGCTAGGAACGACATGAAGAAAGCAGAAAGTATACTATTTTCTAACACCCCATTTACGAAATCTCAACAATCAGCACCCATCGCGCTGCTGTTTGTGCTTTCTGCCGCTTTTATTTTTTATGGCGCGCTTTTTCCATTTCATGACTGGCGTATTCCCGAGCGACCTACGTTAACTATCCTCTTTTTTGACTGGCTTGATCATATTTTTCTGTTCGATATCGTGCAGAATTTATTGTTATTTTTACCCTTTGGTTTATTTTTGGGTTGCTTATTAATTCTGCGAAAAGTCTCCCTTAAAAAAGTGCTGTTAATTCCGACGTTGGCTTCGTTTTTGGTAAGTTTAACCGTAGAGTTACTGCAAACCTTTAATCCGGTACGCATCCCCTCTTTATTGGATATCACACTAAACGTGATGAGCGGTTTTTGGGGCGCCAGCATGGCAAGCCTGTTTATGCGCTACTATCCAAAAATGTTGCGCCAAGTGGTTAACAGCCTTGATATCGACTGTAAACAATATTTATGGCCTTACTTAGGCATGTTCGCTTGGGTTGGTTTTGCTTTTTACCAAATTTATCCTTGCATACCGACCTTGCACCCACAACAACTGTGGGAAGGCGTGCTACCGATTTTCCAATGCTTAAAAGGCGAAGTACCCTTCTACCTCGATCGGTTATTTCTGTATACCTTGCAAGGTACATTGGTTTATTTTGCGGCTAAATTGTTTCTAAAACCTACGCATAGCTTTCCCGCGTCAGCAGGTTTTATTACGCTGATGCTGCTCACCAAAATTACCATTATTGGCCGTTACTTAACCATTGAAATGCTCATGGGCTGCTATGGCGCCATCTGCTTGCTCTGGGCAGGTCAGAAGATGATGGACATTCTGCTATTTGAAAACAAAAAAGAGTGGGAAGTTTCACAATAAAAAAGCAGCCGCAAGGCTGCTTAATACGTTGGTGAAATGCGCTTTTTTTATCCGAAAACTTGAATTTGTGGTGCAATCGTAACATCGTCGACGTTGCTCACAACAATGCCTGCTAAGGTCACGCTTTGACCCGCAGCAAAGTTAAATTTCGTATCAACGCCACCAGGATTCTCGACACTGGTAACCATCAGTTTCAAATCTTGAATATCAAGGCCTGGGATACCATCAGTATCGGTGACGCCAAAAAATGATAACATATCAGATTGAGCTAGCGTAAAATCCGTGACTTTATCATCGCCGGTGCTATTAACGATAAACCTAAAATTATCAGCCCCCAACCCACCTGTTAGCAAGTTATTACCAGCATTCCCAAACACGAGATTACTGTCACTATTACCTGTAAGGTTAATAGAATCAGAGCCCAATCCCCGAATATTTTCAACATTAGACGGGAGTGTAAAACTGACCGAAGTTTGTATCATATCAACCCCTGCACCCGATGATTCAATCACCAGTTCATCCCCCAAATTCAGGATATATATATCGTTGCCAAACCCACCGACTAAAGTAATATTATTATGCCCTCCTGAATTCAAAAAATTATCTGAGTCATTACCCGCAACAACAATACCAGATGTCATAGCAATAATAGACTCAACATTATCCGGCAACGTAAAAGATATCGTGGTAAATATAGAATCAATCCCTTCACTAGCATTTTCTTCGACAACATCTCCAGGATTATCAACATGATATTGATCATCTCCCAGGCTGCCAATCATCGTATCAGCGCCAAGAAGCCCATTAATAGTATTATTTCCTGTATTGCCACGAATAATATTATCTAGATGATTACCAATTAGAATTAGATCAGCTGAACCTAAACCAGTGAGGTTTTCCACTTCTACCGCAACATTTGCAATTGGAGGTAAAGCAATTGAAACCAAAGTTGCATTTACGATAGCCGTCATTGCCGCCAAATTTGGATTCAAATAGTAAGAAACGTTGGTGAATACGGTATCAACGCCTTGGTTAACAAGTTCCACTACTAGGTCAGACTGATTATCAACAAAATAATTATCATTGCCTGATCCACCAATCATTAGATCGGCCCCAGGACCACCGTCTGAAACGTCATTACCTGACAAGCCATAGAGAATATCATTTCCATGTAACCCTAAAAGCAGATCAGCTTCGAATGTACCAAATATAACATCAGATCCACTGGTTCCTTGGATGGGATTCAATTCGGCACTCGAGCCTTCTGAAGAACCATTATTGTGAGAGGTGACAACCGAAGGCGGCAGTGTAACAATGAACGTTGTCATCGGGTTATAAACGGGTTGATTGTCACTCAATATAGATACTATTGTCAGGTCACGTTCTTTTGAAATCACTTCTGAATTATTTCCGAACTGAATGGTGCTTAAATCTGTTGTATGACCATCTTTTGCATCCAGCTCTGCCATCGTCTCTTTTGAGATTTGTACCGTTGCATCAGGTGCAGCGTCTGCTTTATCTTCTTTTGCTTCTTTTGCTTCTTTGTCAGGAACGACTTTTTCATTATCTATGAGCTGCTTCGAATCCGGATCGACAGCTTTATCATGATCTTTGTGCGGCGCGGCTTTATATTTACTAACCTCAGGGTCGCTTTCTCGGGTGCCTTCTTCAATAGACACAATCTCGATTTCTGACGGAATCATATTATTCCCCTTATCGTTTTAAACAGTGCGCACACACCCTTGCGGCAATAAACCCATACGTCTTAATAGAGAAACACAACGAAAAATACTTCTCTATTGTACTAATGGACTATTTACAAATGAATTTTGAAATGAGGATGGGCCGCACGACGTTTATAACAATAAAAAAGCAGCCTTATGGCTGCTTATATCTAATTGGTGAAATGTGTTTTGAGTTAACGTTAAATATAAGTACCCGCGTTTGGGTCTTCAACATTGCCAGACAAGAAGCTATCTTGTACTGCGGCAAAATGAAGGGGGGCTTGCGCCGTATCACTCACGTTCTCGACCCCAAACATGAAGGGTTTAGAATCTTGGGTATCAAGTCCTGGAATACTATCGTTATCAGTGCCTGACAAAACATCATTCGGTGCGAGTGCAATTTTACTCGAGTTCTCTGTTGTGATTTTCTCATTACCAATAAGTCGATTCACATCCAGTACAACCACTTTATCATGGTGATCATGATAGGTTTGTGGAGCGGCATGCTCACTTTCAGTACCATTTACCTCAACGGACTCAATCACGTTTTCCCAAGGATTCATTCTGTTCCCCTAATCGATAAAACAGTGCATAGGCACTCTTGCGACCATAAATCTAGCACCAGAGACAGTTATTTACAACACTAATAGCTTTGTGACAAGCATTAAGTGACAGACTGTTTGCTTAGACGGGGCTAAATGCGTACGCTTGCGTTTTCAGCAGTACAACCAAATTCGAGGTTTCAAAATGCTCATCGGCCCGTTGCAAAAACACCCTTTATTTAAAACATTACCCAATGCTAGCAAATGGCACTTAAACATTAAAAACGATGTGATTGATAGTGAAGTGATCCAAAGCGCCTTTAAACAAGCCTGCATGGCTAAAGATAGTGAAAGCGTTACGGCTATGCTCAATTTTGATTATGAACCGCTTGCTGCTTTAAAAGAAAATAATCCGTTTTATCTCGCCAAAAATCCTTTACGCAGCGCATCCTTACTACTGGGCGCTCTTGAAGAAGCCAATTATTTTTCACATAAGAAAATCGCTTTAGTGCTGCTAAATCATATGGAAGGCTGGTTAAACAAGAAATTAACCAGTGTAGAATCGCTATGGAGCAAATGGGTTGCCAACGCTGTCGCCGTCACAGCATTGTATCAACCTACTCTTGCCTATCAGCAGCTCGCCAATGGTTTGCCCGACGGGTTTAAAATGAGCAATGCGCAGCATGAGCAACCTGAATATAGAGATATTTTGCAAGCCCTAGAAGATCTTGCTGCAACACCGGAATACTTTGAATTTGCTGCCACACAACTACTTAAGCTAAGCGCAAGAGAAGTGAAACTCGGTATTTATCACGGCAATTATAAAGCGCTACATTACTTAACTGCGCTCTTTCATAACAGTGGCGCCAGAACACAAGTTTCACTGCAAGCGCGACTTGAATTCTTAACACAAGCTGTTGATGCAGCCGCGCAGACAGACAATTATTATCATTTGTTTGTGCTAATGAAAACATTAGGCGTTGCAGCCGATGTGTTTGATTTAGGCGAGCACGGATCTGTGGAAGATCCGTATTTTGAAGGTTATATCCATGGTGCCGTTGTGTTAATGATGCGATTTGCAGGTGCCGAAGATGAACATGGGCTATGCTATACCGCTGAAGAAGAGCTTCATCGTTTAGTCGAACAAACTGCGGATTCACCTGAGATCTGGGGTGCAAGTGATGTTCCATTTTTAATACTTCGACTCTTCTTGGAATCTAAACGTGAATGGAATATGAATCCTTTATATAGCTTAAACAAACTCATCGATTTTATCGATGATTTGAAAAAAGATGACGATAAAGATGAAGAAATGATTTTACAGCTCGAACGAAGACTAGAACAACTCGCGAGCCTGGTAGCTGACAGAGCCTTCCTGGCGGAAGACTTTCGACTTTTTTTAAGCTCCAAGTCGCCACGAAAGATGTGCCAAATCGGCAATGAAGTGGATGCCATGAGTAACCTTGATCTGCATTCACGTCAATCTCTAGCCGAACGCCTCATTTTTAGCGGTAAAACCAATATTCATGATATCGCACGCGGCTGGCCTAAATGCACGTATGTAGTGGCTAATTTTGGCTTAGTGGTAAGTGATAGGCCCCATGAATCAGATGGTAAGCATCGAAGATTATTTAAGTCGATACCCATTAAAGTGCCAAGCGCCAGCGTGACTGGCCGTGAACGCCACTACGGTGGGCATGCAGAAGAAGCCTTGTACGATTATTTATTGCAAGATGAGAATGTTGCTTATTATGTCGCTGAATTTAAAAAGCAATTTGCTATCAATAGTCGCGATCACAAAGTGTATGCAGTGGTGTTTGATCTACATGGCACCTATGATATGTGCCTGTCTTGCTCTGAAAAAGGCGAAGCGTTCCAAAATGCTTTTCGTGCCAAATTTTTAGCGCAATTACCTCAGCAAGACCTTAAAACCCTTCGTAAATGCCCTAGCCAGTTACCGATTATTATTCGTTATAGCTCTGATCTAAAATACGACTACCCAGCAAGTGACGATAATAAGAAAAAAGGCGTATTGTCAGTTGTAGCAAAAGAAGGCGCTAAACGAGTTTTACCCAATACAAGCGAAGGCTACAGTTTTCATCGTGATATTAAACAGTTTGGTGCTAACCTACTGCTACATGGTCAATCGAATTGGCATACCCTCTGGTCGAGAGCCAAACAGAGCGCACACGAAGACAAGCCCCTGCGCCTTGAATCCTGGAGCGCTTTTTCTTCTGATAGCCAATTTAACAACCTGGGTGATGACGCTAAACGCGAAAACTATACACATTTAGGGGAAGTGGATACCACTAAAGAAATAGAAGTGGCATTCAAGAAACTACAGCTGAAGTAACAAGCAAAGGGATCAGGTATATCCGCGCACCCAGGTTAGCCTGACCCCATCATCATAACTTATCAGAATACAATGGCTATACTCGCCAGCGATATTTGGATTCAAATTGGTATACAGTATGTTAAATGATTCACCACGATCAATTCGCAATGCGCAAGCTAATCACTTTTATGAACTGTGGAGAGTGATTATTCGATCATTGCCTTATGCAACAAGAGTATGGTTACGTGCCGTCAGTAAAATCTTTACGCCGCTGATTTTGGAGGTTAGCAATTTACCGCTACTGACAACCAAAGACGTAAAAGATGCTGCAAAATATTTTCAAAAAAACAATACTAAAGTAGCTAATGACAAACAAGCTAAACGTCATTTCACGATCTCCCCTTCACTTGACAGCCAAGATTCGCTGATAGCGCGACTCGTTTCTACTAACCTTACTTTAGATAATGATCTTTTTATTGATGATAGTTTAACTGTCTATACAGTTAGTGTTCGCAAAATTATTGAAAAAGCGACTTTTCAGCGGATCTCAAGAATTCAGCAACAGTATGCATTTATTCGCACACACTCTAGTAGACGCAAATTTATTGACGATTATTTAGCATTACCCTTTCCGAAAGATAAACCACGCTGGCATTATCTCAATGAACAATCGATGGATAGTCTGAAGAAATTGATTAAAAGTTTGAAAAGACGTCAAGACCATCGCTCAAAAGACATGATCGGCGAAGTTAAAGAAGCCATTGAGTATAAGAATCAGGATAAACATCTTTCAAAAGCAATGAAGAAGTTAACAATGTAGAGCAAGTCGATAGCAGCAATAATATTCTAAATGTTAAACCTTAAAGCATTAAAGAAGTTCTTTAACTAAACGCTCCAATTCGCTTATCATATATAAGGGAATAGAAAGAATATTATCGCTTAAGGATAATGGTTGCATGGATACCTTTATTCCAAGTGGCTTTGAATTAGAAAGGTTTTTCAAAAAGTAGTTCATCGATTTTAGCGTACCTGTTTTACCTGACTTTACTTCTAAGGGCAAAATAACTTCTCCAACGTTAATAACATAATCTACTTCTGCGCTACTCCCTTTAGCTTCCCTTTCCCAATAGTACAGTTGCCCGGCACTATAAGGCTCTGCATAAGCGAGTAACTCTTGACCAACAAATTGCTCAGCTAGATCGCCCTTATTGACTAGCATTAAATCTTTACGCAACATAACATCCGCATCAAGATTGCTACTGGCTTTCACTAATCCTATGTCTAAAAATAACAACTTGTATTTTTTATAGCTAATAAGTGCGTTTAACGGCAAACCGGTCGCTCCGGATGCAAATACTTGATAAATAAGTCCAGCAAATTGCAGCGTTTCAATGGCTGCTTTTAAATCACGTGATTGCATTTCAGGATCGATTTGAGAATATTTAAAATGTTGCGCAACCAGCCCTGGTGCTTTTTCAAAGATCCGTTGCAAATATTTATGTTTAGCAAGAGAAGCGTATTTTCCAAAATCGTTTCTGAAGGTATTTAGCAATGATAACTGTATTATTTTAGTTTGTGAAAAATCCTTATTTTGTATATATGCATTTACTGCTTCTGGCATTCCTCCCACAATAAAATAAAGTTGCAATAAGCTTTCAAGCAATTCAACAATTGCTGGATTAAATACCGTCGTTACACTCGCTGTCGCTAATTGTTGTAATAAATCATGGTATTCTAAAGCCATTAAGAATTCTTTAAAACTAAGCGGCTTTAAATATAACGAATGCACTCGACCTACTGGCATTCTGAATGCTTCATCATTAAGCACGAATTCTAATAATGAGCCAGCGGCAATCACATGCAGTTCAGGCATTAATTCTTTATAGTAACGTAATGCCATGATTGCATTTGGACACTCCTGTACTTCATCCAGAAATAGAAGTGTTTCACCAGGTACAATAGGTTGACGGCTAATCGTTGTTATTAAATTGTTGATTTCTGCAGGCTGTAATGTTTCAAAACATTGCTTATATTGTGGTTCTAAATCAAAGTTTATATTGACTACGGAAGAGAAATTTTCTTTACCGAATTTTTTAACCAAAAAGGTTTTGCCAACTTGCCGAGCGCCTCTGAGCAGCAAAGGGCTTCTAGCTCCTGCACTTTTCCATACTTTAAGTGTAGATTCAAGTGTTCTCTGCATAAAACAACCTATTATTTTCTGCAATAAACGCAGTTATTAATAGGTAATTATATGCGATAAAGTGGCATTATTCAAAAAATAATGGGCCAAGCAGTGGCGAATCACCATAAGTTTTTTCAAAAAATCGAATAAATTCAACGGGATAGATAGACATGCTTGGAATTTTAGAGCAAAATTCAAACCCGTTTGTCTTTAGGCGAGGCGAACCGGCGTAGCTTCAGCTGTACTGAAGCTACACCGGACAAGCAAGGCAGAGTTAAAACTGGGAAGAGTTTTTCATTATTTCTTTTTGTTCATAAGGTCAGTTGCTGTCCCTTCGAACAATTCCGTCGCAATCGCAATCCCTTCTGATAAGGTTGGATGCGGGTGAATGGTTAAAGCAATATCTTCTGCTTCTGCACCCATTTCAATCGCTAAGCTCACTTCAGAGATGAGATCGCCTGCATGGGGGCCGACAATGCCTGCGCCCAAGACGCGATGCGTTTTCTTATCGAAAATCATCTTAGTAATACCTTCAGGACGGCCAATGCCTAATGCACGACCACTCGCTAGCCATGGGAACACGCCTTTATCGTAGTCAATGCCTTGCGCTTTGGCTTGTTCTTCAGTTAAACCAACCCATGCCACTTCTGGATCAGTGTAAGCAACGTTAGGGATGCACTTAGGATCGAAGAAATGCTTCTTACCCGCAATCACTTCCGCAGCTACTCGCGCTTCTGGCATGGCTTTATGCGCTAACATCGGATTACCGACAATATCGCCGATTGCAAAAATATGGTTGACGTTAGTACGCATTTGTTTATCAACGGGGATAAATCCACGCTCATCCACTTTTACACCTGCTTTTTCAGCATCGATGTTTTTACCGTTTGGAACACGGCCCACAGCTACCAACACTTTATCAAAGCGTTCTGCAGATTTTGGTGCTTCTTCACCTTCAAAGCTTACCCAAATACCATCTGCTTTGGCTTCTGCGCCAACCACTTTGGTTTTTAATAAAATATTTTCATATTTTGGTTTAATGAATTTATAAAGCGGTGTTGCGATATCTCTATCAACGCCTGGCAGAATGAAATCGGTTAATTCCACCACCGTGATTTGTGCGCCCAGTGCTTGATAAACGGTTGCCATTTCAAGGCCAATAATACCACCACCAACAACAAGCATGCGTTTTGGAATGTCCGATAATTCTAATGCGCCAGTAGAATCAATAATGCGCGGGTCTTCTGGGAAGAACGGTAATTTAACTGGGCGTGAACCTGCTGCAATAATGGCATGTTCAAAGGTAATCGTGCAGGCATTCTTGCCCGTAATTTCCAACGTGTTGGGGCCAGTGAATTTGCCTTCGCCTTCCACCACTTGCACTTTACGCATTTTCGCCATTTGCGCTAAACCGCCGGTTAAGCGTTTCACAACGCCTTCTTTATTTTCTCTTACTTTATCAATTGAGACATTGGGTTTACCAAAATCAACGCCATGTTTTGACATCTCGCCTGCTTCCGTAATCATTGCAGCCGTATGCAACAGCGCTTTAGAAGGAATGCAACCTACGTTCAAGCACACACCACCTAACGTGGGGTAACGTTCTACTAATACAACGCCTTCGCCCATTAAATCAGCCGCACGAAATGCGGCTGTGTAACCACCAGGGCCACTACCTAGGACGACTACCTTCGCTTGAATATTATTTGTCATTTCTCTTCACCTTCGCTTCTCATTAGCTTATAAATATTATTAGAGTAATAATTTTCGAATATCTTGTAATTGCTCAACCACATGCACAATAAAACGTGCCGCTTCTGCCCCATCGATCACGCGGTGATCATAAGAAAGCGACAACGGTAACATTTTACGTGGCACAAAGGCGTCTTTGACATAAACCGGTTTCATTTGCGCTTTGGAAACACCCAAAATCGCCACATCCGGTGCATTAATGATTGGCGTAAATGCCGTACCACCAATACCGCCTAAACTGGAGATGCTCATTGAGCTACCCGTCATTTCAGCAGGCTTTAATTTGCCATCACGTGCTTTGGCGCTGATTTCGCTTAATTCTTTGGCCAAATCAAACAAGCCTTTATTGTCCACATCACGTACCACAGGCACCACTAACCCGTTGGGTGTGTCAACTGCAATACCAATATGAAAATACTTCTTGTAAACCAAATCATTGCCATTAGCAGCTAATGACGCATTAAATTGTGGGAACGCCTTTAAACCTGACACAACCGCTTTCATGATAAAAATTAATGGGGTTAATTTAACACCCATTTCATCGGCAGCTTGCTTGTTTTCTTGGCGGAACAATTCTAATTCGCCAATATCCGCTTCATCAAATTGCGTGACATGGGGAATCGTTACCCAATTACGATGCAGATTTTTCGCAGTCCACTTTTTAATGCGGCTAAGAGGTTTGATATCAACCGCACCCCATTGTGAAAAGTCGATGTCAGGTGCTTTCTCGATACCTAAGCCACCACCACCTTGTTGTAAGGTCTGCAATGCGGCTTTCACAAAGGCATGAATATCGGTAGTGATAATACGACCTTTAGGCCCCGTGCCTGGCACTTTACCTAAATCAACGCCTAATTCACGCGCTAAGCGACGTGTTGCAGGTCCTGCGTGAGCTGTGCTTGCATCACGAAAGACTTCTGCTTGTCTAACAGGTATCGCAGCTTGTGGCTGAATTGGTGCCGGTGCTGGCGCAGGTGCTGCTGCAACGGGTGCCGCCGTTTGTGCTGGGGATGCTTCAATGCGGGCTTGCATGACCACAATAGGCGTACCCATTTTGACCTTGTCACCCACTTTCACTAACACGCTTTCGATTTTGCCTGCATAGGGTGAAGGAATATCCATGCTCGCTTTTTCACTTTCTAAGGTGATTAAGGTTGCATCGACTTTAATCTCATCGCCCACTTTAACGCCGACTTCAATCACTTCCACTTCATTGGCACCACCGGTGTCTGGCACTTCGATGGTTTGGGTTTCTATTTTTGCTTCAGCACTTTTTGGCGCTACAACGGGTGCAACAACAGGCACTGCCGCTTCTGCCTTAACAGCAGCAACCGGTGCTTCCACTTTAGCTTCGCTAGCACTTTCTTCAATCATCACAATCAAAGAACCTTGTGAAACCTTATCACCCAGCCTCACCTTCACTTCCTTTACAACCCCATCTAAGGGTGAAGGAACGTCCATGGTGGCTTTCTCGGTTTCGAGCGTCAGCAATGTATCTTCTTTTTTAACGACATCACCAGGCTTCACCGCAATCTCGATGATTTCAACCCCAGTGTAATGACCAATATCAGGTACAGTAACTTCTTTCATGATTGCATCCTATGCCAGTACCGGATCAGGTTTATCAGCATCAATTCCCCATTGCTTCAACGCCTTTTCAGCAACTTCTGCTTTTAACACGCCTTCATCCACCAAGGTTTTAATGGCAGTATAAGCAATGTGATAACGATCCACTTCAAAGTGGCTGCGTAAACGCTCACGAGAATCAGAGCGACCATAGCCATCGGTGCCTAAACACACATAACGCTGTTTAATGAACGGCGCTAATTGTTCGGTATAGAGTTTCATGTAATCGGTTGCAACAATGATGGGACCTTTCACATTGGCTAAACATTGCTCCACAAAGCTCTGTTTAGGTTTTTGTGTTGGGTGCAATAAATTCCATCGCGCAACTGACAAGCCATCTTTACGTAATTCGTTAAAGCTGGTGACGCTCCAAATATCTGCGCTCACTTCATATTCTTGCAATAACTCACTGGCAGCAATCACTTCACGCAAGATGGTGCCACTACCAAAGAGTTGTACAGTATGCTTGAGGGGCTTGTCTGCTTTTTTCAGCAAGTACATGCCTTTGATAATTCCCTCAGCAGCACCTTCTGGCATCGCAGGATGCGTGTAATTTTCATTCATCAGGGTAATGTAAAAATACACGTCTTCATTTTTGGCGTACATTCTTTCTAAGCCATGCTGAATAATCACCGCCAATTCGTAAGAATAGGTTGGATCATACGTCACGCAATTGGGAATGGTGGCCGCTAATAAATGGCTATGTCCATCTTGGTGTTGTAAGCCTTCGCCGTTTAATGTGGTGCGACCTGCTGTACCACCTAATAAGAAGCCTTTACTACGACTATCACCTGCGGCCCACGCAAAATCGCCAATGCGTTGAAAACCAAACATCGAATAGTAAATGTAGAATGGAATCATCGTTTGGTTGTAAGTACTGTAGGAAGTCGCTGCCGCAATCCAAGAACAGAAAGATCCCGCTTCGTTGATCCCTTCTTCCAGAATTTGGCCGTCAATGGCTTCTTTGTAGTACATCACTTGATCGGCATCGACGGGTTTATATTTTTGCCCTTCGCTAGAATAAATACCAATTTGTCGGAACAAACCTTCCATACCAAAGGTACGCGCTTCATCAGGCACGATTGGTACAATATGTTTACCAATGGATTTGTCTTTTACCAAATGAGTCAAGATACGCACAAATGCCATGGTGGTGGAAATTTCGCGTTCACCGGTACTTTGTAATTGCGCATCAAAGGCACTTAATGCAGGAAGCGCCAACGGTTCATGAGTCGCTTTTTGACGACGTTGTGGCAACGTGCCACCCATTTGTTGACGATTCTTTTTCAGATATTGAATTTCTTGGCTGTTTTCATTGGGTCTGAAGAAAGCAACTTTTTCCACCATTTCGTCAGAAACCGGAATATGGAAACGATCACGAAACGCATACAGTTCTTCTTTACCCAGCTTTTTGGTGTTATGCGCAATATTAAGTGCTTCACCTGCGGTACCCATGCCGTAACCTTTAACCGTTTTGGCTAAAATAACGGTCGGTTGACCTTGATGATGGAAAGCGCTGTGATACGCAGCATACACTTTACGGGGATCATGACCACCACGGTTCAAGCGCCAGATGTCATCGTCAGACATATGCGCAACCATTTCTTTTAATTCAGGGTATTTGCCAAAAAAGTGTTCACGAGTATAAGCGCCACCTTTGGCTTTATAATTTTGGTAATCACCATCAACCGCTTCTTCCATGCGTTTTTGCATGAGGCCATTTTTATCGGCAGCAAAGAGCGGATCCCAACCATTACCCCATAATACTTTGATCACGTTCCAATCATGACCACGGAACGCGCCTTCTAATTCTTGAACGATTTTACCATTGCCGCGCACGGGGCCATCAAGACGTTGTAAATTACAGTTGATCACAAAAATCAGGTTATCCAGTTTTTCACGACCGGCTAACGATAAACCCGCTAAAGATTCCGGTTCATCCATTTCACCATCACCACAAAAAACCCATATTTTACGATCGGTTTTAGGAATGAGTCCGCGATTTTCTAAGTAACGCATAAAACGGGCTTGATACACCGCTTGCATAGGCCCTAAGCCCATTGAAACGGTTGGAAATTGCCAACGCTCTGGCATTAGCCAAGGATGCGGATAAGATGACAATCCTTTTTTGTCGACTTCACGACGAAAGTGTACCAGCTGATCTTCACTGATATCACCTTGCAAAAAGAGTCTGGAATACACGCCAGGTGAGGCGTGGCCTTGAATATAAATTAAGTCGCCACCGCATGGGTGTTCTGGCCCACGCCAAAAATGATTAAAACCCACATCGTATAAAGTTGCTGACGAAGCAAAAGTGCCAATATGTCCGCCTAAGGTGCTATCGACTTGTCCGGCTCGGACGACCATTGCCATCGCATTCCAACGGATCAAGGCGCGTAGCCGCTGTTCCATTTCTGGATCGCCAGGCATACCGGGTTCTTCATTGACGTTAATGGTATTGCAATACGGCGTGGTGCGATGCATGTCCAAACGACAACCCGCATCCATGGCTTTATTTGCCAATTTTTCGAGCATAAAACGAGCACGATCCGGGCCTTCATTTCGAAGAAGCGAACCCATAGCTTCGAGCCATTCTTGGGTTTCTTGTGGATCAATATCCGCACTAGCTGGATTTAGCATTACAACATCCCTCTTAAGATCGATGAACCGCGAATTATAACATGGTCAACACGAATGGCTATGTAATGGCGTTAGCGCGACAGCTATTTTGTTGGTCGACTAATATGTTTTTAAGTAACTGGCGGAAATAAGCCCAGTCAAAGCCTGCTCCCGGATCGGTTTTGCGGCCAGGGGCAATATCAGAATGACCAACAATCTGTTGCTCGTTAATCAGCGGATAAGCCTGCATAATGGCAAACACCGCTTTGGTAAGCTGTTGATATTGCGCTTCAGTATAAGCTAGCGTGTCAGTCCCTTCTAGCTCAATGCCAATAGAGAAATCGTTGCAGTTTTCACGCGTTTGAAAGCATGATCGACCCGCATGCCAAGCACGCTGCGTAAAAGGCACAAACTGCATGATTTCGCCATTTCGGCGAATAAACAGATGGCTCGACACTTTAAGTTCGGCAATGGTTTGAAAATAAGGGTGCTTATTCGGATCGAGCGTGTTGGTAAACAACGCCTTTACATCCTCTGAACCAAATTCACCTGGCGGCAAACTTATCCCATGGATGACTAATAAATCGATCGGACAACCACTCGGACGCTCGTCAAAATTAGGTGAATGACTATATTCCGCCTCTTTCAGTAATCCGCTCTGGCTGTCTATCTGCATGGCACTATTTTATGAAGGTGAAAGACCGATGTTATCATGCATTACACACAGTTGCCGATATCAAGCTTATGACAACACCCAATGATTTAATACCAACGCCAGAAAAACCTGAGGAACCTCAACAACTCGGGGACACTCAGGCACTGGGGCGTTTTATGGTGATTGCCGCCTGGGTAATCATACTGGCTTTATTTGGCTTATTTTTTAATCAGTGGTACAAAAAAAATCTCATGAATACCACTGCCAAAGTGGTAACCGCTGAAGGCATTGAACAAACCGTTTTGCAACGCAATTATTTAAACCATTATGTCGCTGAAGGTTATATCAATCAGCAAAAGGTCTTGTTTTTGGTTGATACCGGCGCAAGTCATGTGGTTGTTCCGGGTTCCTTGGCTAAAAAATTACATCTTAAACAAGGTATGCCTACCACCGCACAAACCGCAGGCGGCGATGTTGAGGTGTATCAAACAACCATTGCTGAATTAAAGCTAGGACATATTGTGCTACAGAATGTGAGGGCTTCGATTAATCCACATATGGATGATGAAGAAATACTACTGGGGATGAGCGCCCTCAAAAATATTAAATTTATTCAAGAGGGCGATAAATTAACCCTTATTGACGCGCGTTCCCGTTAACATCTTCTAACAATACCGCTTCAGAATGTTTCTTGGCGTCTCTGTCGATTAACACTTGATCAAAAGGTTGATGCCCATTGATAGTGCTAATTGCGACAATGTGGTGTGGCTGTTCTGTTTCTTCCATAATTTTATGTGCAACTGTTATTAAATCTTGAAGTTTGGACACAATTTTCTCACTTGCTCTAGCATGAACCAAATGAATTTGTTTTGCGTTAACATCAATTGTGCCATTGCGAAGCTCACTCATTGCCCCTAACCAGCTTTGTCGTAAATCATCGAAATTCACTAACAATTCGGTTAAACGCTGTTTTCCTAGCGATAATACTTGCTTCACACCACTTAATGATTCAATGACTTCTTTTGAGATTTTGTTAAAATGTCCATGTGCCACTTCCGTTGGCAGAGTATTAAATTTTTCCATCAATTTTTGCAATTGTTGGATATAGGTTTGGTTTTCATGTAACTGCTGCGAAATCAAGGTTACCGTTTCGGCATAATTCATCGTTTTAGCTAAGGCCACTTGCGCACTGTTAATCGCATTCTGGATGGCTTCGGCAGACAATGGGTTAGCCGCCTGCTCTCTTTCAATCACTAGATTAGCAATTTCGGTTTGGATCTTTCCTGACTGGTCGATTAGCATTTGTGACAATTCTTTAAGATGAGCACGATCATGGGTATCTTTATGATCGCTCGAACGCTGCCAAGCTTCCTCAAACATTTTATATTCTTGCTTGGAAGGATATTCAACTTCGATCAAATTACCACACCACTCGTTGTCTTCAAAAATGGGCTGAATGGTCCAATCATAGACTTTATCGTTAAATTCACAGATAAAGGTGGTTAATTTTTGCGAGTTTAACGCATTTTGCATTGGCTGAATCACATCAGGAACAATTTCTTCAATTAAGTCAAAAAAGTTCTTAGCTTGCCATGCATTACTTTTTTCTAAAGCATCAGTTGCCAAAAACAAGTTCAACATTGCTGTATTGGCATTCAAAATATTCCCTTGGGTATCAATGATGATACGCGCTTGATTCGTTTGCTCCAACCCTTTATTAATGGTCGGGTTTTCAATTATTATCGCCTGGCGTTGAGCAAGTTCATCACGTTCTTGCTGACCTTTAGGAACACATTCAATCACCGTGCCCCAACGGTTGTTGGTAGGTGTATAAAGCGGCACCATAATCC